>CALJSD010000026.1 GCA_937976325.1 uncultured Carnobacterium sp. | reverse complement strand
CCAAAAGCTTCAGTGATTCTAACTGTCATTGCACCTGGTGTGAACCGCGAGAAATCTTTAGAGGACTTCAAAAAATGGTTTGACGGGGTAGACTACCATTCATTACCAGTACTCGTGGATAAAGACGGTCAATTTTTGAAGAAACTTGGAGTCGTTGGATACCCAACCTCAGCATTTATCGATGCTGATGGAAAAGTTGTCAGAGTTCAACCAGGACACGTTTCTAATGACGATATCGTAAAAACGCTAGAAAGCCTATAAGAAAGGAGAGTTTCCTATGGATAAAAAATTAGTGGTGACACTCTTTGCCGTTGCCATCATTCTTTTAGGAGTGCTTTATTTTGCCAAAGGAAGTACCTTTGCAAAGGATTCAAAAGCTGATGAAATCTCAAATAAGGTAACTAAACTAATGGAAACAGATAACACTACAAGTGAAATGAAAAAGGAAGGTGAACATATGAAAGAGATATATTTAGCAGGCGGATGTTTTTGGGGATTAGAAGAATACTTTTCAAGAATTAATGGTGTTATTGATGTTGTGAGTGGCTATGCGAATGGAAAGGTTGAAACGACCAATTATAAGCTCATTCATGATACAGACCATGCGGAAACGATTCATGTTATTTATGATGCTGATAAGATTTCCCTACGCGAGTTATTATTGTATTACTTTAGAGTCATTGATCCATTTTCTGTGAATAAACAAGGAAATGACACAGGAAGACAGTATCGCACGGGTATTTATTATGTTGATGAGGCAGATAGCGCCATTATTCAACAAGTCATGAAGGAAAAAGAAGAATCCTTTGGTAAAAAATTAGCCGTTGAGACGGAACCTTTGAAAAATTTTGTGGTAGCAGAGGATTATCATCAAGATTACTTGAAAAAGAATCCAAATGGATATTGCCACATTGACGTTAAAAAGGCGAGTGACCCTGTAATTGATGCCAGTCTTTATCCGCTACCTGACGAAGAGACTCTAAAAGCGACACTTACGAAGGAACAATACGCAGTTACTCGTGAAAATAAAACGGAAAGAGCATTTTCAAATGAATACTGGGATAATCATGAACAAGGAATTTATGTAGATGTAGTTACAGGAGAACCGCTCTTTTCTTCCAAAGATAAATTTGATTCTGGCTGCGGTTGGCCAAGTTTTTCAAAACCAATTTCTTCGGAAGTTGTGACCTATCATGAGGATAATAGTTTCAATATGAAACGTGTTGAAGTTCGAAGTAGGGTAGCCGATTCACACCTTGGACATGTTTTTGAAGATGGTCCGAAAGAAAAAGGTGGACTTCGTTTTTGTATCAATAGTGCTTCCATCAAATTCATCCCACTCAATGAGATGGAAGCAAAGGGATATGGTTATTTAGTCGATTTCGTCAAATAACCACTCAGTGCTTCTCTAAGTTATTCTCCTTTAGAGAAGCACTTTTTTGAGTAAAAATAGATTTAAAACCGTTATGAATAGAAGTATAATAGAGAAAGGAGGGGGATAAGATGTATTCAATCTTAATAGTTGAAGATGAACCAATTATTCGTAGAGGGATTGCATCCTTAATTGATTTTGAAGCGCTGGGCATTTCAACGGTTCAAGAAGTAGAAAATGGGGAGCAAGCACTGGAAAAAATACGAGAAGAAGCACCGGATATTTTACTGACAGATATTAATATGCCGAAAATGGATGGCATTACTCTTGCGCAGTTGGTGAGAAGTGAATATCCGCAAATGAGAATTATCTTTTTAACAGGGTATGATTATGTAGATTATTTATTATCTGCAGTGAAAATTGGAGTAGAAGATTATATTTTAAAGCCAGTAACGAAATCAGAAATAGAAGCTTTATTGGTGAAAGTTGTTGCCAAACTTAACGAAGAAAAGCGCCAACGAGAACTATTGGCATTAGCAAGTGAAGAGGACTCCTCTTCGGGAACTCAGCATTTCGAGAAGCTGATTTTAGAGCAATTATCTAATCCAAATTTAGCGCTAGGTGAACTTGCAAAGCAATTAGGATTCAGTACGAACTACCTTAGCCTTTTAATCAAAAAAGAACTTGGAATGTCCTTTCAAGAGTATGTGACTCAGCAACGGATTCAAAGAGCAAAGCGTCTCTTATTATCAACCGACATGAAGATTTATGAGGTGGCTTTAGCCGTTGGAATAGAAGATATGAACTATTTCTCTTATCGATTCAAGTCGATTGTCGGCGTTTCCCCTAAAAGTTTTAGAAGTGGGGCAAAAATATGAAAAAACAGTCCCTTGCAACAAGATTATTTGCCTATTTAAGTATCATGCTTTTTGTCATGGTCGTTTTAATTGGAAGCTTCTATTTTATAAAAAGTAGCGAGGTTTTTCATCGTGAAGTAGAAGATCATACCATTCATGAGATTGATACAAGTTCCAAATATATCGAGCAGTACGTTTCGAATTTAAAATCTACTTCAAGATCTTTATCACAGTCTCAGGCAATAAAGGACTTTGCTAGTCAAACAACAGCAGAAAATGAATCGGCAATCCATGAATGGCTTGAGACAATGCTGAAGAGTCATCCGGATTTTGTATCGATACGATTGGTGACAAAAGATGGTAGATTCATTACGACCGGGATGGAAGAAGAAATGGTGACTTCAGCGGATATGATGGCCCAAAAATGGTATCAAGATGCTCTAGAACACTCGAATGTCCCAATCATTCAGTCTATCAAAAATCAAAAAAATCAAATCGTGATTTCTATTAGTCAGGAAGTGAAAAGTAACGCAGGAGAAAATCTTGGCGTTATCCGCTTAGATGTGGATTATCACGAACTAGAAAAATATGTGAAAGAACTTTCTCTAGGGGAAAATGGGTATGCCTTTGTCATTCAAAAGGACGGTACACTTATTTATCATCCGGATTCGGAGGCATTCGAGTCAGTTGATAAGCAAATGTCGGTACAAGAAATATCCAATAGTCCGATGGATTCAATGGTGTCTGATGATTTTTTTGTTCATAAAAGCCCTATTGAGAATAGCGATTGGATCTTAGTGGGAGTTAGCTCATTTAGTCGGTTTAAAGAAGACTCTGTAAAACTACTTGGGATTGTCAGTGTTGTTGGAGTTCTAAGCTTACTTATTTGTATGTTAGGTATTTTTACATTGATACGTTATCAATTACTACCTGTTAAAAAACTAGGGCAAGTGATGAGACGAGTAGAAGAAGGCGATACGACCATTCGGGCTGAACAAAAAGGAGCTCAAGAATTCCAAGCGCTAGCAGGTACCTTTAATCAGATGCTCGAGAGAATCGAGACTTTAATGAAGGAAGAAAAAGAGCAAGAAGCATTGACCCGCATCTATGAATTAAAGGCGTTAACGAGTCAAATTAATCCGCACTTCTTGTATAATACGCTGGATACCATTATTTGGATGGCAGAGTTTCAAGACCATCAAAAGGTAGTAGATATTACAAAGGCGCTCTCTAATTACTTTAGACTTTCCTTGAATGCTGGAGAAGAAATAGTGACCTTACGCCAAGAAATCGAGCATGTCCGTCAATATCTGTTTATTCAAAAGGAACGATATGGAGATAAATTGGAATATGAGATCGATGAACCTGATGATATTCCGGATATCAAGCTTCCAAAAATCGTTCTGCAGCCACTTGTAGAAAATGCAATCTATCATGGAATTAAAGAGTCCGAACGCCCTGGAAAAATTACGATTACTGTATCTAAAAGAGATACTTTTATAGATATTTGTATTGCAGATAATGGGGTAGGAATAAAAGAAAATACAACGAGTACGAAAGAACTTGGTGGAGTTGGTATTAAGAATATCAAAGAACGATTGATGCTCTATTTCGGAGAAGCTTTTTCGATGGAAATTGAATCTGAGCCTAATGCATATACGAAAGTGTATTTACACCTTCCATTAAAAGAAGAAGGACATGCGAATAGTTGACAAAACTAGGCGCTTTTCGTATACTTCTAAAGGTAAGCAATCGGATTGAGATTTTACTTATTAGAGAGGCTTGTCTGGTGAAAATAGCCATCAAAATCGTGCTCCCGATTGAAAACTTTGTAGAAATACAAACGCCCTTCCAGCGTTATCGGAATTAGAGATGAATGAACAGCTGTTTCATTGTAAGCAAGGTGGTACCGCGGTAGGACGCCCTTGCAGCAATGGGGCAGTTTTTTTATTTACAAAAAGAAGGAGAATGAAGATGAAAAAATTATCAAGTAGCGAAATTCGTCAAATGTACCTTGATTTCTTCCAAGAAAAAGGACATAAGGTGCAACCAAGTGCGAGCTTAATTCCTGTAAACGATCCAACATTACTATGGATTAACTCAGGGGTTGCGACACTTAAAAAATACTTCGATGGAACGGAAACACCTGAAGTTCCACGTATTACAAATGCTCAAAAGAGTATTCGTACAAACGATATCGAAAACGTAGGGCATACAGCGCGTCACCATACACTATTTGAAATGATGGGGAACTTCTCAATCGGGGACTACTTCAAAGAAGAAGTGATTCCATGGGCATGGGAATTCCTAACAAGCGAAAAATGGTTAGGTCTTGATCCAGATCGTCTATACGTAACTTACTATCCAAAAGATCCAGAAACAAAATCATTATGGATGGATAAAGTAGGTCTTCCTGAAGATCATATCATTCCGGTAGAAGATAACTTCTGGGATATCGGTGCGGGTCCATGTGGTCCAGATACTGAGATTTTCTACGACCGTGGAGAAAAATATAATAACTTAGCAGAAGATGATCCAGAAAACTATCCTGGAGGAGAAAACGAACGTTACTTAGAAATTTGGAACTTAGTATTCTCTCAATTCAACCATATGCCAGACGGAACTTATCCACCATTACCACATAAGAACGTCGATACGGGGATGGGTCTTGAACGTGTCGTTTCTGTTATCCAAGATACACCAACAAACTTCGAAACAGACTTATTTATGCCAATTATTAAGCAGTTAGAAAGCTTAAGCGATGGTAAGAAATACAATGAATCTAAAGAAACAGATGTATCCTTCAAAGTTATCGCTGACCACATTCGTGCGGTAAGCTTTGCGATTGGGGATGGCGCGCTTCCTTCAAACGAAGGTCGTGGATATATCATCCGTCGTTTAATCCGTCGTTCTGTAATGCACGGACAACGTTTAGGAATTCAAGGTTCATTCTTAACTAAATTAGTTCCAACGGTTGCTCAAATTATGCACAGCTACTATCCAGAAGTAACTGAAAACATGGAATTCATTCAAAAAGTGATTGCCAACGAAGAGGATCGTTTCCAAGAAACAATTCACGATGGTTTAGCTATCTTAGAAACTATTTTCGCAGATATGAAAGCTTCTAACGAAACAACTCTTTCTGGCGAAAATGCGTTCAAACTATATGATACTTATGGATTCCCATATGAATTAACATTGGAATACGCAAGCGACAATGGTTTCACAGTCGATGAAGAAGGATTCCAAGCAGAAATGCAAGCACAAAAAGACCGTGCGCGTGCTGCTCGTAATACAGAAACATCAATGAACGTACAATCTGCAGTATTACGTGATATCACTGTAGAGAGTGAATTCGTTGGATATGCTTCAACAACTGAAGAAGGCGTGTTAAAAGCAATTATTGTCGATGACGAATTAGTAGAATCTGCACATAAAGATGCACATGCTCAATTAGTATTCGACCGTACACCTTTCTATGCTGAAATGGGTGGACAATTAGCCGACCACGGTACAATTCAAGACGCGAACGGTACAGTTGTAGCGAATGTCTTACAAGTGAAGAAAGCTCCTAATGGACAACCATTACACACGGTAGAAGTGTTAGGCGACTTACAAGTAAACGCAACTTACACATTAGTGGTGGATGCATCTGAACGTGCGAAAATCATTAAAAACCACACAGCAACTCACTTATTACACCAAGCTTTGAAAGATGTTCTAGGAACTCATGCAAACCAAGCAGGTTCTCTTGTAACACCAACTGGATTACGTTTCGACTTCAGTCACTTCGGACAAGTTACAGCTGAAGAATTAGCTGAAATGGAACGTATCGTAAACGAAAAAATCTGGGCTGGTTTAGAAGTGATTACTGTTGAAACAACACTTGAAGATGCGAAGAGCCGTGGGGCAATGGCACTCTTTGGTGAAAAATACGGCAAATTAGTTCGTATGGTCAACATTGGCGACTGGTCAATCGAACTTTGTGGTGGTATCCATGTGGCGAACACTCAAGAAATCGGATTATTCAAGATTGTTTCTGAATCTGGTATTGGTGCCGGCGTTCGTCGTATCGAAGCTGTGACAAGTAAAGAAGCTTTTGACTTATTAAGCCATCACGAAAACTTATTAAAACAAGTGGCTGGTGAAGTGAAAGCCATCCAATTAGATACAGTGGTAGAACGTGTAGCTACTTTAGGCCAAGAATTGAAAGAAGCAAACGGTGAAATTGCGAAACTAAAAGCTAAAATCATGAAAGCTGAAGTTGCAGATGTCTTCAATAATGTCGAAGAAGTAAACGGAACTTCATTCATCACTGTTGCTCTTGAAAATAAAGAAATGGATGAATTACGTCAATTAGCAGATACATGGAGACAAAAAGGTGCGAGCGATATCTTCGTAGTAGGTACTGCTTCTGCCGATAAAGCGAACCTTTTAGTAGCCGTATCTAAAGATGCAAATGCAAAAGGATTAAAAGCAGGCGATATCATTAAGGCGATTGCTCCAGCTATCCAAGGTGGAGGCGGAGGCCGTCCTGATATGGCTCAAGCAGGTGGTAAGAACCCTGCAGGTATTCCACAAGCATTCGAATTGCTTAAAGAATATTTAGCTAAATAATGTAATGCAAAATGAAACCTTCCATAGGATTCAAGGAGAGTCCTGTGGAAGGTTTTTGATTTAAACGCAAAGGAAAGGCTTTCTAAATATTAAGAATCGGTAAGTATCGATTGTAGTTTCACCCAAAATCTTGTAGAATAGATATATATATTGAAATGAGGTGTCGCTATGAGTTCAATAGATGAAACAGTCCTATTTAAATTTAATGAAAAGGACGAAAAAACCGTTCAAGAAACATTAACCATCGTTTATGATGCGTTGAATGAGAAGGGATATAGTTCGATTAATCAAATCGTAGGATATTTGTTATCTGGAGACCCAGCTTATATTCCAAGACATCGTGATGCACGTAACCTAATTCGTCGCCACGAAAGAGATGAGATTTTGGAAGAACTCATTAGACATTATATCCGCTCAACAGGAAGAGATGCCTAGTATGAGATTAATGGGATTAGATGTCGGAAGTAAAACTGTGGGCGTTGCCGTTAGTGATTTAATGGGCTGGACTGCTCAAGGGGTTGAAACAATTCCGATTAATGAGAATGCTTCAGAATTCGGGTTCAAACGTGTTGTCGAGTTAGTGGAAGAGTACGGTGTTGAGAAAATCGTCGTCGGTCTTCCAAAGAACATGAATAATACGGAAGGACCACGTGTAGAGGCGTCCCGTCGTTATGGTGCAAGCCTAGAGAAACGACTAGAAATTCCAATCGTCTATCATGACGAAAGACTCACGACGATGCAGGCGGAACGAATGCTTGTCGAAGAGGGTAATGTTTCAAGAAAGAAACGCAAACAAGTCATTGATATGCTAGCAGCAGTCATGATTTTGCAAAACTATTTAGATTTAAATGGAAATCAATAACAAAGGAAAGAGGAAAGAAAATGACAGAACATCACGATCACGATCATGAACATGATCACTTAGAAGGCCACGAAGGTCACGAACATATTACAATCATCGACGAAGAAGGAAATGAAATTTTACACGAAGTATTATTCACGTTCGAATCTGATGATTTCAACAAATCATATGTATTATGCTACCCAGCAGGAATTCCTGAAGGAGAAGAAGTAGAATTACAAGCATTCTCATATGTTGAAGGCGAAGATGGTACTGAAGGTCAATTAAACCCAATCGAAACAGAAGCTGAATGGGATATGGTTGAAGAAGTATTAAATACATTCTTAGCTGAAGAAGATTTATAATCAAAAAAAGCTTGGGGAAAACCTCAAGCTTTTTTTGTTGCAGGGACACCGTTTATGATTGACTTTCTTCATTTTTCAATAAGAATGAGGTATAATAACTACAACTATGGTTATCATTTGATACCAATTTAAGGGGGAAGACAATGTCTCAGAATGAACATAAAAAACATTCCTTAATTTCTGATACGGATACGAAACGCGATATTCGTAAAAAGGAAACTTCTATTATCAAAAAGATAATGAAATATTTTATGATTGCACTTTTAGTAATTGTCCTAGTAGGGGGATTCTTTACTTGGAATTATATTAAAGGGGAAACACAACCGGTTGATACAGCACAAACCGAATTGATTTCATTTGAAATTGAACAAGGAGCATCTGTTAAAGAAGTATCAAAAGCGCTTCAGGATGAAGGAATTATCCGTAATTCGAAACTATTCAATTTCTATTTGAAATTCAAAAACGTTTCTGGATTTAAATCAGGATTGTACCATGTTTCTAAGAGTATGACACTCGACGAAATCATCGCAGAACTTTCTGGTCAAGGGAAAGATAAAGATCAAAACGCGACTAAAGTTCTGATTCGTGAAGGGGAACAATTAACTGAAATCGCCAAAGAAGTTGAAAAATCTACAAAATACTCTGCTGAAGATTTCATGGCAAAAGTTCAAGACGAAGATTTCTTACGTTATTTAGTTCAAAAATTCCCTAAATTATTGACTCAATCGTATAATGGCTACCAAGTGAAATATGTGCTTGAAGGATACTTATTCCCAGCAACATACGATATGAATGACTCAAAAACACTTCAAATGTTAATTACAGAAATGGTAGCGAAGACAGATGAAGTGATGTCGAAATACTACGATAAGATTTTAGCAAGTGACTATACATTGCAAGAAATTATGGCAATGGCTTCATTAATCGAAAAAGAAGGAACTAAACTAGAAGACCGTAAGAAAATCTCAAGTGTATTCCATAATCGTATTAAAGATAATATGATGCTTCAAACAGACGTGTCTGTTCAATACGCGTTAGGCGAACATAAAGAAGCACTTTCTTTAGAAGATTTAGAAGTAGATTCTCCATATAATCTCTATAAAAACTATGGCGTAGGTCCTGGACCTTATAACAGCCCAAGTGAGAATGCCATTGTTGCAGCGATGGAACCGGCTGATACAGAGTACTTATACTTCCTAGCAGATATTCATACAAAAGAAATCTACTATGCGAAAACGTATGAGGAACATTTAGAGTTAAAAGCTAAGTATATTGATAATAAGGAGTAGGTCATGGAAAAGAAAAAGCCAATCGTTATCGGAGTTACTGGTGGTTCTGGGAGTGGGAAAACAAGTGTGAGTCGTAAAATTTTGGAGAACTTTCCAGATTTAACGATTTGTAAAATTGATCAAGACTACTATTATAAAGATCAAAGTCATATGCCGTTTGAAGAACGTTTAAAAACGAACTATGACCATCCATTTGCTTTCGATACAGATTTATTAATTGAACATATGAATAAATTAATCAACTTTGAATCGATTGAAGAACCAGTATATGATTACGAAAATCATACAAGAAGCGATAAAACGATTCATCAAGAACCAAAAGATGTTATCTTAATTGAAGGAATTCTTATTCTTGAAGATGAACGCTTGCGTGATTTGATGGACATCAAGGTGTATGTGGATACGGACGAT
>CALJSD010000025.1 GCA_937976325.1 uncultured Carnobacterium sp. | reverse complement strand
CAAGATGTATCGTAAGATTATTCAGCTCTTCGGGGTTGACGGCAACGTAACGTTGAACGCGACGATTGTAATTGGTGCTATCTTCGTAGTGGTCTATCTCATCGTGTACCAAATCACTTCTCGTAGTTACTATAAAATTATTAAACGTTAATAGATTTTGTTCACAAACCATGAAGTTTTTAGATACAAAACCGCACTCTAAAGGGGTTTGTGCACGTTATAAAAATCGTAAAAAGGGCGAGGTTTTCTCGTCCTTTTTTTGTGCTCAGAAACGGGATAACTGTCTACAATAAAAAGCTTTCATAAATTTTACTTTTTCAGTTTTCAGTTTCTAAAAAACATGGTAGAATAGAATGTATTGAAGTAAAAGAAACTGGAGGATTCGTCATGATCGATGTTATTGACTTAAACAAAGTATTCGATAACGGCTTTGAAGCATTAAAGTCAGTAAATTTCTCAATTGAACAAGGGGACTTAGTTTGTTTACTAGGACCTAGTGGTTGTGGGAAATCAACAATTTTAAATTTAATCGCAGGATTATTAACACCAACAGGAGGAGACATCCAATTTAAAGGATCATCAGTTGTTACGACAGAACCTAAAGACCGTAACATCGGATTCGTATTCCAAAACTATGCGTTATATCCGCATATGACAGTGTTAGAGAACATCATGTTCCCACTAACAGTTGGTAAAAACAAAATCTCTAAAGAAGAAGCTCAAAAAATTGCAGAAGAATATATGCAATTGACAAACATTGAAGAGCTAGCAGGTAAAAAACCTGGTACTTTATCAGGGGGACAACAACAACGTGTGGCCATCACTCGTGCGCTTGTTCAAAAACCTGAAGTGCTTCTACTTGATGAACCATTAAGTAACTTGGATGCTCGTTTACGTTTGAAAATCCGTGAAGAAATCCGTCGTCTTGTAAAAGAAGTAGGTATCACAACGATCTTCGTAACGCACGACCAAGAAGAAGCTTTATCAATCTCAGATAAAATCATTCTTTTAAACGAAGGGTACATTCAACAACATGATGACCCACAAAACTTATACCTAGAACCAAGTAACTTATTCGTTGCGAAATTCATCGGTAACCCAATCATCAACATTACAGAAGTGGAAATTAAAGACGGCGTGATTACCCACCCAGCATTTAACTTACCAACTTCTGAATTATCACAAGACCGTAAACGTCAAGAATTAGCAGATGGTCACTACTATTTAGGAATGCGTCCTGAAGACGTGGTTCCAGTAGCTGAAGGTGAACAAGGGCTATTCTCAACAACAATCAGCGGCGTAGAATTAATCGGACGTGAACGTATTCTTCACTTCCCATTAGGCGAACAATTCTTGAAATCAATTGTAAGTGTGGAACATAAGATTGAAGAAGGAGACACACTTTCATTCCAATTACTAAAACACAAAATCTTCTTATTCGATAAAGATGGAGCGCGTGTTTACTAATGAGAAAATATAACCCAGAGAACCAACCTAAAGCTTGGTTATTCCTTCTCCCATCTTTAGGAGTGATTCTTCTCTTTAACATTTATCCATTACTTCGTTCGTTCTGGATGAGTTTCCAAAAAGGGTCACTATTAAAATTACAATACACAGGTTTAGACAACTACCAAAAAGTAATTGCGGACCCTATCTTCCATAAAGCGTTACTCAACACAGCATTGTATGCATTCGCAGTAGTGCCAGTAGCGTTATTAATCTCAGTAATCATTGCATGGATTATTTTCGAGAAGATTAAACGTAAAAGCTTCTTCGAAACAATCTTCTTCATGCCTTACGTTACAAGTACAATCGCTATCGGGATTGTGTTCCGTTACTTCTTCAACGGGGACTACGGAATTATCAACTTCTTCCTTGGCTTGATTGGTATTCCGGCCGTAAACTGGTTGGATAACGTAAACATGAGTATGCCAACGCTGATTATCTTCGGGGTTTGGACAAGTTTAGCGTTCAATATCATTATCCTTTTAGCAGGATTACGTAATATTGATCCTGAGCACTTCAAGATTGCGAAAATGTTTGGTGCGACAGACCGTGAAATCTTCTGGCGTATTACATTCCCGCAATTAGTTCCAACAATTGCCTTCCTTTCAACGGTTAACTTAATCGGGGCATTCAAAGTGTATACACAAGTATACGCATTATTTGGCGGAACTGCTGGTCCAGCGAACTCAGCAACAACAGCTGTATACTATATTTACGACAAGTTCCACGTGGCAGGAAGACCAGGGGTTGCCATGGCAGCAACTGTAATCTTGTTTGCAATCATTCTTTTTGCAACATTCCTCCAAAACAAATTCTTAAGAAAGGCGGAGGGATAAGAAGATGAAAAAAGTATTTAACGGTTTTTCAATCGCGCTTTTAATTTTCCTAGCGTTGATTACTGTATTCCCATTTATTTACATGGTAATGACAGGGTTAATGACATACGCAGAAGCAACAAGCATTCCACCGTCATTCATCCCAAGTTCATTCAAATTTAGTAACTACTTAGAAGTATTTAGCCGTGCGCCATTCTTACGTTACTTCGGAAACACATTATTCGTGTCTCTATTTACAACAGTGGCAACAGTGATTACTTCATTACTAGCTGCCTTTGCTGTAACAAGCTTACAGTTCAAAGGAAAAAATATCGTAATGATGATTTTAGTTTCTCTATTAATGGTTCCTTATGAATCAATCATCTTTACAAACTATCAAACAATCGCTCAATTAGGGTTATTAAACACTTATGTAGCGTTAATTATTCCGTTCTTAACAAGTATCTTCTATATTTACTACTTGAACGGATACTTAAAAGGAATCCCAAGCACATTCTACAAAGCTGCTAAAATCGACGGTGCGAGCGATTTAGAATACATCTGGCGTATTTTAGTGCCAATGTGTAAACCAGCGTTAGTAACAGTAGGGATTTTAACATTCATCCAAAGCTGGAATTCATTCCTATGGCCATTATTGGTTACAAACACGAAAGAATTCCGTCTATTAAACAACGGACTTTCTGCCTTCACGACAGAAGCCGGAAGTGATGTTCACTTACAAATGGCCGCAGCAACTTTAACGGTTATCCCAATTCTGTTAATTTACTTCGTATTCAGAAAAGAAATTATTAGAGGGGTTGCGAAGAATGGTATCAAAGGATAAAACAACGATTACCTTTCATAGCGGCATTTTAACAATCGGTGGAACGGTCATCGAAGTTGCTTACAAAGATAGCCATATCTTCTTTGACTTCGGGACTGAGTTTTTACCAGAATTAGAATTGCCTGATGAATCGGTGCAAACACTCACTGACCATAAAGTAATTCCACATCTAAAAAATATGTACGATGCACGTATCCCTTACAAATATGAAGGGGATGAAGATAAAGACTATGCCAACACGGCGGTCTTTATCTCACATGCGCATTTGGACCATACAAGAATGTTGAATTATTTAGACCCAAACATTCCTTTATATACATTGAAGGAAACAAAAATGATTGTAAATTCGCTCAACCGCAATGGGGTGTTCTTACTACCATCACCGTTTGAAGACGATACATTTACAAGAGACATGATTGGGTTAGATGCTGGGGATGTGATTAAGGTTGGAGAAATCGAAGTAGAAATCGTGCGTGTCGATCATGATGCGTATGGGGCTGCTGCTTTAATCATCAAAACTCCTGGTCATCATATTACGTATACAGGGGACTTGCGACTTCACGGACATAATGCCGAAGACACAATCGAGTTTTGTAAGAAGGCAAAACATACCGACCTCTTAATGATGGAAGGTGTATCGATTAGCTTTGGGGATCGTAAAGAAGTTGAAGACCAGATCAAACCTGAAAATGAGGAAGATGTGATTCGTCATATCGCTCGCCTCGAACAAGAAAATCCAAATCGACAAATTACATTTAATGGCTATCCAGCAAATGTACGTCGCTTTGAAAAAATCGTCGAAGGAACAAGCCGTACTGTGGTGCTAGAAGCAACGATGGCGGCACTTCTTAAAGAAGTCTTCCAAAAAGAAGCTCATTACTACTATAGAGAAGGAGCTCCAAAACTCGACGAACTTGATCCTACTTTAGAAATTTCATATCAAACGTTGTTAGAGGATACTTCGAAGTACTTATGGCAAGCAGTCGACCATTTCGAACGTTTGCAAGAAGGAAGCTTATACATCCATAGCGATGCGCAGCCTCTTGGGGACTTTGATCCGAACTATCAACCGTTTCTTGATTTATTGGCGGAAAAACACATTGAGTTTGTACGCCTAGCTTGCTCAGGTCACGCAAAACCGGACGACTTAGACCGCATTATTGCGATGATTGAGCCTAAATGTTTGGTTCCAATTCATACGTTAAAACCAGAACTTCTGGTGAATCCGTATGGTGACAGAATATTGCCGTATCGCGGCGAAAAAATTGTGTTGTAAAACTATATAACAAAAGGAGAAGAAAAATGAAATTCAAATCTTTAGTAAAAGCGACACTAGCAACAGCATCAGTTGTGGCGTTAACAGCATGTGGAGCTAGCTCATCAAACAGCTCACAAGCTGAAGCTAAAAAAGACATCGTAACAGAGGTTAAATCAGAAACAACAATCACTTTCTGGCATGCCATGAACGGTCAGCTTGAAAAAGCTCTTCAAAAATTAACAGAAGACTTCATGAAAGCTAACCCAAATATCAAAGTAGAGTTACAAAACCAATCTTCATATAAAGATTTACAAGCTAAAATCAACTCAACTTTAACTTCACCAAAAGACTTACCAACAATCACTCAAGCATATCCTAACTGGTTATTCAGTGCGGCTGAGCAAGATACATTGGTAGACTTCAAACCATACATTGAAAACGAAACAATCGGATTCAAGAAAGGTGAAGAAATTCGTTCAGACTTAATGGAAGGTGCTCAAATCAACGGAGTACAATACGGTATTCCATTCAACAAATCTACAGAAGTATTATTCTACAATGCAGACTTATTGAAACAATACGGTGTTAAAGCTCCAACTACTTTAGATGAATTAAAAGAAGCAGCTAAAACAATTTACGAAAAATCTAACCACGAAGTTGTTGGTGCTGGTTTCGACTCATTAAACAACTACTATGCAATTGGTATGAAGAACAAAGGCGTTGACTTCACTAAAGCATTAGACTTTACAAGTGACGCTTCAAAAGAAGTTATTAAATACTACGCAGACGGAATCCGTGATGGATACTTCCGTACAGCTGGCTCAGATAAATACTTATCAGGACCATTCCAAAACAAAAAAGTGGCTATGTATGTTGGTTCAACAGCGGGTGAATCATTCGTAGCTAAAGGTGCTAAAGAAGCTGGTTTCGAATACGGAGTAGCTCCTCGTCCTGAAAAATATAACTTACAACAAGGTACTGATATTTACATGTTCGAAGGTTCTACAACTGAAGAACAACGTACAGCAGCATTCTTATACTTGAAATTCTTATCTTCAGCTGAGTCTCAATTATACTGGGCACAACAAACTGGTTATATGCCTACAGTTGCTTCAGTGTTAGAAAAAGATGAATATAAGAAATCAGGTTCTAAAGTTCCTGCAATTTTAGGTGAAGCTACTAAGAATTTATTCTCAATTCCTGTAGTTGAAAACTCTGATCCTGCATACGCAGAAGTTCGTACGATTTTAGAAAAAATCTTTACAACTCAAAACGGCAATGTAGATCAATTAATCCAAGATTCTAAAGCACAATTTGATGCAGCGTGGAATCAATAATCACATATAAGTTCATTCACAACACAATCACAACGAAGGCCTGGGGAATTTTCCTCAGGCTTTTTGTGTGGAATGAGGGTAGGTGCTGGGATGTGTGTATGTGCTGTAAAGTGTGTAGGTGCAGGGAGGCCCCTTCGGGGGAGGCTTTTAGGTGTATGGGGTGTGGTGGTGGATTGCTTTGGAAACATGCGGTTTTAATTGTTGAAAGAATATTAGTGAGCCACCGACTCGAGCCTTTGGTCTCTCGTCTTTGAAGCCTCAAAGAGACACTAACGAATGGATTCGTAAGTGTCTCTAATTCGCATTCAATGGATGTTCTCACTAATCTTTCAACAAAACCGCTGTTTCCGTCGCAATTGACGTTTTAGGGATACACCTAAAAGCCTCCTGAAGAGATTTCCACACAACAAGCTGAGGAAAGTTGGGTGGCGTTCTTGAGATTGTGTTCCTCATTCACGAAGGACCGGTGCGGGGATAGGGTGAACGCGTTTCATGGAGAGTGTGCTATAATGGGGCGACAAGAGAGGTGAGTCGGATGCGGTATGTGCTTTTATTAAGAGGTATCAATATTGGTGGTAAAAATAAAGTCGTGATGAGCGAATTGAAGGAATTGTTGAAGCGTGAAGGGTTCAGCGAGGTGGATTCGTACATTAATAGCGGAAACTTTTTTTTTGCAAGCGATGAGAGTGTGGAAAAAATCGTTTTGAAAGTTGAAAAGGTATTAGAAGAGAATTATGAGTTCTCGATTCCGTTTGCGCTGCTTTCAAAAGAGGAATACTTAGAAGAAATGGCGGGGCTTCCGGAATGGTGGAAGGATGAGTTTGTTAGAAAAGATATTTTATTTTTCTCACGGGGGACAGATGTGAGTGAAGTTATTCGATTTGTAGAAGAGTCAGCACTTTATAATGAGAGAGTCTATATCGGGAAAGGTGCTGTATTCTGGGCGAAAATCGATGAGGCAGAGTATCAAAAAACGGCTTACCATAAAAAGATTTTGAAGCAACCATTTTATAAGACGATTACGATTCGAAATGGGAAGACATTTGATAAAATTGCAGAAATTCTGCAGACAGAGAAACCTTTGTGATAGGGCTTTTTTATGGTACAATAGTGTGTGAATTTGTAGAAAGTGAGGCGCATTATGGAAATTAAAATTATTGAAACTAGTGATATGCATGGGTACGTGCTACCGACAAACTATACAGAAAGAAACATGGACTTAGGATTCAGTACGGCGAAGGCTGCAACTGTGATTCGTCGCTTAAAAGAAGAAGCGAATGGTCCTGTGATTCAAATCGAAAACGGGGACTTCATTCAAGGGTCACCATTAAGCTACTATGTTCGTAAACAAGATTCAAAAGTAGCATCTGATTTAACAAAAGTATTGAACTACTTAAACTATGACTTAGGAATTCTAGGGAACCACGAATTTAACTATGGGTTAGACTACTTAAGAGAAGCGATTGCGTCTTACAACCACCCAATTCTTTGTTCAAATATTTTAACAAAAGATGGCAAGCCAGCGTTTGGCGAACCTTATAAAGTGTTCGAAAAAGACGGCGTGAAAATCGCAGTTTTAGGAATTACAACGCCATATATTCCAAATTGGGAGCAACCTGCAACGGTGAAAGATTTAGTATTCGTGAGCGCGTTGGAAACAGCGAAGAAATACGTTCCAGAAATGCGTAAAGTGGCGGATGTTGTCGTTGTAACATACCACGGAGGATTCGAGTGCGACCTTTCATGCGGGGACCCAACAGAACTGTTAACAGGAGAAAACGAAGGGTATGCGATTGCGACGCAAGTAGAAGGAATCGATGCGTTAGTGACAGGACACCAACACCGTGTGATTGCACAAAAAGTGAATGGCGTGCCAGTGATTCAACCAGGATACCGCGGCGCTTATGTAGGTGAAATCAGCTTAGAAGTGGAAAAAGTAGACGGGAAGTATACAGTTGTTTCAAGCGAAGCAAAACTTCATCCAACAGAGGATGTTCCTGCCGACCCAGCAGTTTTAGAAATGTTTAGCGACTTACAAGCGGAAGTAGAAGATTGGTTAGATACTCCAGTAGGAAAAGTTGTTGGAGATATGACGATTAAAGATCCACATGCAGCGCGTTTAAGCGAGCATCCATATATTGAATTTATCAATAAGGTTCAAATGGAAGCTAGTGGTGCGGACATCTCAGGAACTGCGTTATTCAACAATGACGGACGTGGATTTAACTCAGAAATCCGTATGCGTGACGTGATTACAAACTATATTTATCCAAATACATTAGCCGTTCTAAAAGTGAGTGGGGAAGACTTAAGAAAAGCTCTTGAACGTGTGGCGACTTATTTCATCGTCGAAAACGGACAAGCAGTCTTCAATCCTAAATATGTGGAACCAAAACCTCAATACTACAACTACGATATGTACGAAGGTATCGAGTACACATTAGACTTCACTAGACCATTCGGTGACCGTGTGACTCGCTTAGAGTACCATGGCAAACCTGTTCAAGATACGGATGAACTAGAAGTAGTAACAAACCAATATCGTGCAGTTGGCGGCGGAAACTATAGTATGTTTAAGCCAGAGAAGATTGTGCGTGAGGTGCAGATCGACATGACGGAGCTCATTGCGGAATACTTGCGCAAACATCCAGTCATCGAAGCAACAGTCAACAACAACTTTAAGACTGTGGTGAAATAATATAAAGACACTTCAAACTCCTCAGAGTTTGTTATAGAAAAGCATTATAGGATACCGGTTTGAGTCTTAGGTCTCAAACCTACCAAGCTTCAAACAGTCTCTACGAAATGAATTTCTAGAGACTGTAATTCACATTGGTTATGATTCCCTGTAATGCTTTCTATAACCTCTGAGGAGTTTTTCGTTTTATCAGTGCTTAAGTTGTTGTGTTGCTTCGATAAAGTTAGAACAAATATTCCTTCATTCGAAAGAAGGAAAAGCTAGTATAGAAGGGATTCTACTCTTGGATTTTGATGAGCCGTTGATTGACGGAGATAACAGAAGTTTACATTTTGGAAATTGAAAAGTGTTTATGATGATATATTGTGTTTTTTGTGAAGTGTGATATGATTAAAGCAACAAACTCAACAAGAGAGGAGTTCTGTATGATAGTGAAAAGATTTATTAAATTTAGTTTATTGGGGGTATTACTAATGATTCTTTTTGGATGTAATGAAAGAAATAGTAGAGCATACTTGGAGGACAGAATAGGGAATCAAATCAGTCGTGTTTATCCTACCAAAAACTTAGAAAATCTATTTGAGCAATTTCCTAATGGCTTCACGATTTATCAATCTCATACTGAAGGAGAATATCGAATCAAGGTTGAACTGACAGGAGATCCTGTAACACGGATGATTGAAGGGACCATAAAGAAAGTAAAACGAAAAAATAGAGAGATAACTTCTCAAGTGGAAGTGAAGTATCAAAATGAGGAGTTTTCTTTTTCTGATGAAAAATTAGCAACTGAACTTTGGGGATATAAAAGATTCTTGTTTCAAGAAATGATGATAAACAAGGATGTAATGTCGCGTTTAAAACTGAAAGATAAATCATACAATCCAAAAAATGGGAGTTTTGAGATATATTACGCTATTCAAAACAGTAGTTTAAATCAATTTTTTGAATTAAGTGAATCAGATGTATTAGAGATATCGTTTTATGGAAGCAATAGTAATGCTGGATATTATTATACTGTATCGGTTGATGATAATAAGGAGTTAGAATTTAACGAGCGTGTCTATGAATAAAATGAAAGAGGAATAATATGAGTGTTGTAAATGAAAAGGGCAGTGGAATACCATCTTTAGATTCTTCTAATTTGAGCTATGAATTTGAGAAAATTAGAGTTAAACAACAAAAGATGGGAGATATCGAAGATGATATATATGAAAGGGTCGATAAAATAAAGAAAATTCCAGATAATTTAGAATATCTTGATGATTTTTATGATAAGGTAACAGGGACAAGTGGGACAGCTTTT
>CALJSD010000024.1 GCA_937976325.1 uncultured Carnobacterium sp. | reverse complement strand
CACCGATTTGAACAGTTGATTCGATATAAGTCGCTTCTGGGTCGATTAAAGTAACCCCGTTACGCATATGTTCTTCGTTGATACGAAGGCGCATGTATTTTTCAGCTTTTGAAAGAGCTACACGGTCGTTCACGCCCATTCCTTCGTCGAAATCTTTCATTGGGTAAGCAGAAACCACTTCTCCACGTTTCTTCAAGATTTCTAATACGTCTGGTAAGTAGTACTCGCCTTGAGCGTTGTCGTTACCAACTTCGTGTAAAGCACTGAAAAGAGCTACGTTATCGAAGCAGTAAGTACCTGTGTTGATTTCTTTGACTTGTTGTTCTTCAGGAGTTGCGTCTTTTTGTTCCACGTTTTTAAGAACAGAACCGTCAGCGTCACGAATCACACGACCGTAGCCTGTTGGATCTTCGGCAATTGCTGTAAGGATCGTTGCTTTCGCGCCTGTACGTTCATGCTCTTCCATTAAAGCTGAAAGAGTTTCGCTTGTTAATAATGGAGTGTCTCCACAGATAACGATCGTTGTTCCTTCTTTTCCTTGTAAGAGAGATTCTGCTTGTAATACCGCATGTCCTGTTCCTAATTGTTCTGCTTGAACGGCATAAGAAACACGGTCTCCAAGGTGGTTTTGTACCATTTCTGCACCATGTCCAACAATCGCAACGATTTCAGTAGCTCCGGTTTTTTCAACTTGGTCTACAACGTGCTCTACCATTGGTTTTCCGCAAACGGGATGCATTACTTTGTAAAGGGAAGATTTCATACGAGTTCCTTTACCCGCAGCTAAAATAATTCCGAATTTTTGTTTCATAATAAGCTCCTTGCTCTTTGAATTTCTACCTTCTAATAGTATAGTACCACGCTGTTTTTTTCAAGAAATCACTGGCTATAACTAGTTTTGAAAAATAAAAAAGGACTCCCAGCTTTTCAGCCGGGAAGTCTCTTTAACCGATAATTGTTTGAATAATTGGAATGACGATGACAAATAATACTGTACTTAAAGTGACAATATTCGTTGAAAATTCGACATCTCCATCCCCTTGGTTCGCTAAAATTGGTAGTACGGCTAAGGCTGGCGTTGCAGATTGAATCATAAACGTTTGATATTCCGCAGTAACCATTCCTGGTGCCATCAATTTAAGAACCGCAAACATTAATACTGGGGCAACGATAAAACGCCCTACTAATGCTACGATACTGTCCTTATCAAATCGAATGGTCTTAATACCCGCTTTAGCTAATACAATCCCAATATATACAAGCGATAACGGAGTTGTTAATCCTCCTACATAACCTAATGTACTCGATACGAAACTAGGTAGTGGAATATTAATAATCAAGAACACTACTGAAACGATAAAGCCGAGTAACGGAGCAGGAAGTAATTTCTTCCAATCGAAATGAGATTCTTGTTTCTTCTTTCCACTTTTACTATCGCTTGTCATTAAAAAGACACCTAATGTCCAAGTCGAAATCGTATTCGTAATATAGTAAATCAAGAAGTATGCTAATGCATCATCACCGAACAATGCAATATTTAAAGGTAAACCGATAAAAATCGTATTCGCATTGACGAATGTATTAATGACTGTCCCTCTTCGACCTGGTGCCACTTTAAAGGCTTTGACACTTAAAAACGCCACAATATATCCAAGTGCGAAAGCAACAAATGTATAGATGAGTCCTCCTGATAAGCTAATCAATTTTTCTAGAGTTAAATATTTTAACACGGAAACAAAAATTGATACCGGCATGGCTACATTCATAATTAATTTAGACAAATCATTGCCAAAATCATTATGGAACCAGCCTCTTACTTGTAGGAAATATCCAAGCACAATCAGTGCAATAATTGGAATAATGGACTCAAGAGATGTTAGAAATAACATCCGCATCGCCTCCTAATATTTTGGTGTCCATCTGAAGTCACGAACAGCTTTTTCCATATCTTGTTCAGCTGCGCGTGCTAAACCTTGTTCTTGTGCTTTTTTAGCGACTGCTGTTGCCACTTTCAATGACACTTCTGCCACATATTTGAATGGAGGTAACACAGGTGCGCCTGGTTTTGTAATATCCACAATACCGCTTAAGGCATGTGCTGCAGCACCAATCATTTCGTCTGTTAATAGACTCGCTTCTGAAGCAAGCATTCCTAATCCAAGACCTGGGTAGATTAACGCATTGTTCGCTTGTCCGATAACATAGTTCACACCGTTATACTCAATGTCGTCTGAAGGAATTCCTGTTGCAACGAAAGCTTTTCCGTTTGACCATTCGATGAGGTCTTTAGCTGTTGCTTCTGCTAATTTTGTAGGATTTGATAATGGGAAAATCACAGGACGTTCTGTGTTTTCGCACATTGCTTCAACAACTTCTTTTGTAAATGTCCCTGGTTGAGTTGAAGTTCCCACTAAGATAGTTGGTTTAACAGTTTTTACCACTTCTAATAAATCGGTTAATTTATCTGCATTTGCAAAATCACTACGTTTTTTCGCAAATGGGCGTTGTTCAGGAGTTAAATCGTCCATATCGTCGAATA
Source organism: uncultured Carnobacterium sp. (assembly GCA_937976325.1). GTDB lineage: Bacteria > Bacillota > Bacilli > Lactobacillales > Aerococcaceae > Granulicatella. The sequence continues at coordinate 7,465 of CALJSD010000024.1, read as the reverse complement.
ACAATCCTTGTTTGTCAATCATGAAGAAACGTTTATAAGCTTCTTCTTCGCTAAGACCATCAACCACCATTTCACGAAGGACACGAGAAGCAATTCCTGCCCCTGCAGTTCCACCACCGTAGCATAAGTACACTTGGTCTGTTAGTTTTTCACCAGCAATATCCATTGCAGCAAACACACCACCAAGTGTCACGATTCCTGTACCTTGGATGTCATCGTTGAAGGTTGGGATTTGAGTTTTGTATTTATTTAAAATGTTAGCCGCATTGCCACGTCCGAAGTCTTCCCAGTGTAAATATAATTTAGGGAAGAGACGTTCTGCTGTTTCAACGAATTGGTCGATAAAGGCATAATAACGGTCACCACGCACACGTTCATGACGATTTCCTAAATAATTTGGATCATCCAATAAACTTTGACGGTTTGTTCCGGCATCAATCACTAATGGAAGAACACTTGCAGGGTCGATTCCGGCTGCTCCTGTATAGACCATTAATTTACCAACAGAGATGTCTACCCCGTTTGTACCCCAGTCACCGATTCCAAGAATTCCTTCTGCATCCGTCACAACGATTAAACGAATATCACGGTCACCTGCCGCATTTTTCAAAGTTGCTTCGATATTTTCTGGATGGTTGATGTCTAAGTAAGCTGCATATTGTGGGTCTACAAAGAGTTCGCTGTAGTTTTCAATCGTGTCCGCAATTGTTGGGTCATACACGATTGGGTTGAACTCCTCTAAGTGTTGTGAGAATAAATAGTAGAATAAAGTACGGTTTGTGTTGAAGATTTCCATTAAGAAAAGACGTTTTTCAAGGTCATTGGCTTTTTGGTGCATATGTGCATAAGTTTGCGCCGCTTGTTCTTCTAAAGTTTGAACGTACGGTGGTAATAATCCGACCAACCCTAATTCTTGACGTTCTTCTTGTGTAAATGCTGTCCCTTTATTTTTGAAAGGGTTGTTTAAAATTTCGTGTCCACGCATGGTGACTCCTCCTTAAATGGTTGTTGATGAAACTGTACTATATACTCGGGTGTAAAGTCGTTCATCTGTCTAGGTGAGTATATAAATAAAAAAGCCTTCTATTCTCTAGAAGACTCGACATAGACAGATTTCAAGTGTTCGTCTTCTAAAGGAACTATCATTATCGCCTTTGGTAAGCAAACACCTTCTTTCAATTTTTCATTGAAGCTCGATTGTATATTCTCAAAACGAATGAGAATTTCGATATAATAAATTATATCACACATTTCGCAATAAATATATAAAACGAAGTTGATTCTATTCACCATAAAAAGTTATATCAATCGTTCAGCCTTCTTTACGATTGACATTTTAAAAAATAACTTATAGCATAGTCAAACAGAGGTCAGGTTATAAAAAAATTATATATGAGGATGAGCATCTATGAAACTTCAACAACTTAAGTACTTCAACGAATTATGCCGTTTAAAATCATTTTCAAAAGTAGCTGCTAAATTCAAAGTCAGTCAACCAACTGTTAGCTACGCCATCAAAGGGTTAGAAGATACACTCGGCGTTCAGCTCATTGTTAGAGATCAATCCCATTCAAAAATTTTCCTCACAAAAGAAGGGCAAATTTTTAGACAATTTTCTCAAAACGCCTTGCAACAACTTGAAATGGGAAAGGCTGCCCTAAAAGCCTCCAATAATAGCCGTGTAAAGATTGGAATTACTGCCGCTCTTTCTCGATTCTTCGATTTGACCCAACATTTGTCTTCACTCGAACAGATTTTTGGTACAGAAATCATCTTACTGGAAGATGGCTCTAAAGAAATTACGAAGAAGATTGCATCAAACCAACTAGATATTGCTTTATTCGGAACATGCAAAGAGGTAACTAGTTCGCAACATGATTTGAAAAAAATCGCAACCTTCCCTTTTAAATTGGCAGTGTCTAAAGATTATCCATTGGCAAAAGCATCGCATGTTCACCTTTCTCAAGTAGAACAAGAAGAATTCATTCTTTTTAACGAACACTTTGTTCACAATGAAGTATTCTGGCGGTTTATGAATGCGTATGGAATCGTTCCAAACATTTTAGCCGAGGTCAGCGATATTCATGGATTTGAAAACTTTATCAAGCAAAAAAATACGGTAGGTCTTCTCGTGGACTTCTTGAAACTTAACGGTATTCAATTAATTGAACTAGACGAGACAGAGCCTGTCCAATTCTATTTATACTTAGCTAAACAAAAAGGCGGAAAAATCACTGACAAGAAATTCAAACAAATTGAAACCTATATTCTTGAACAAATTCAATTCCTTAAAAAATAGTAAAAGGCGTCTACTTAGACGCCTTTTTTAATGTATATAACTTCCCTTTTGTGCTTCCGCTTGAAGTCAGTAACCCAACTTCCACGAAGAACGATAAATAACGTCGGACAGTTGCGGCACTAAGCCCAATGAGTTCTTGTGTCTGCTGGTTGCCGATATTTCCATACTGCTCTAGATAAGCCTTCACTTGTTCAAAGACTTCTCGCTCTTTTGGTTTTAACGAAGGCAAGACGACATACTCAGCACTCACTTCTTCGATGCGGTCTTGTACTTTCACTTCTTCAAGAGTTTCCAAAATCACTTCAAGCATAAATTCGACAAAAGCAGTCGCATCATTTTCCTTGTTACTGATGGCGAGTGCGTCATAATAGCCTTGTTGATGCGCATGAATCACCGACTCAATCGGGAGCCATTCGAATAACGGATTCCACCTGCTTAAGATGAGACTTTGCCACAAGCGGCCCATGCGACCATTTCCATCTTCGAATGGATGAATGATTTCCAATTCGAAATGAACGAGACAAGATTTCACTAAAGCAAGCAAATCACTGTTCTTAGCCCAAGAAAACAACTCTTCCACAAGACTTGGAACAAACTGCGGACGTGCGCCCACATGAACCACTCGCCCACTCGCATCATAAATGCCAACATCACTCAAGCGAAACTGTCCCGGATGCTTCACAAGGCCGTGCGTTAACAAGTGGTGTGCCTCCAAGAAATCCTCCACACTATACGGGTCCATCGAAAAGACACGTTCATACGCCTCATACGCATTTTGCACCTCATGAATATCCTTTGGTGGGCCAAGCACCCTGCGTCCCTCGATAATATCTGTCACCTGTTCCAGCGTCAGGCTATTATTTTCAATCGCAAGGGAGGATTGAATCGATCGGATTCGATTCTCCTTACGCAGTAATAGCGGACGTTTCTCGATGGAATATTTCGTCAGGAGTTCCGCAATATTGTGCACCAGCCCTAACATCTTTTCTGTAATTTGAAAATTTACTTGCATCCGTCTCACCTCTCTTTTCTTTATTGTACTGGTACTTTTTTATCAAATCAAGCGAATTATGAGCGGAAAGTGAGCGGAAAAGTTGAGTTTCCCTATTGATTTATTGTATACACAGAACTATACTACTGTATATACAGTAAACAAAAGGAGAGTTTTATTCTGATGAAAAATGTTCGTTTTATGACACTAACCGCACTATTAACCGCGATTGCCATCTTCATTCCTATCGCGATGCCATTAAAATTGGTGATTCCACCAGCTTCGTACACACTTGGAAGCCACGTTGCGATTTTTATTGCGATGTTTATTAATCCGTGGATGGCCATCTTTGTCGTTCTGGGATCCTCATACGGATTCTTTATTTCCGGGGCGTATCCACTCGTTATCGTTTTCCGCGCGCTTTCGCATATTATTTTTGCGACACTTGGAGCCTTTTTCCTACAAAAATATCCAAAGACTCTTGAAAACCGCAAAGCGTCATGGATTTTCAACTTTGTTCTTGCGCTCATTCACGCAGTCGGAGAAGTATTAGCCTGCGTGCTCTTCTACTCCGTTTCAGGGACGGATCTACAAAGCATGTTTTACGTCCTCTTCGTCCTAGTCGGATTTGGTACAGTGATTCACAGTATGGTAGACTATGAAATAGCACTAGCGGTGTATAAAGTTTTACAAAAAAGACGTTAAAAGAGGGACACTATGCCAAAAGAACGAAAAGCTGAACTACTAAAACTGCTGAAAAACGCGCCAAAGCCACTCAACGGTCAAAGCCTGGCGGAACATTTCCACGTAACACGACAAATTATCGTGCAAGACATCGCACTTCTTCGCGCTGATGGGGCCACGATTCTATCGACGAACCGCGGATATGTCTACAAGGAGCAAGAGAGTTCGCCGTACGTTCATCGCCTCTTCAAGGTCAAGCACGATACCGAAGCTATCGAAAGTGAACTTCTAGCCATTGTCGATAATGGAGGTCGCGTCCAAAATATTCAAATCGACCATCCAGTCTATGGTGAAATCCAAACGCTCGTGAAACTGACTTGTCGTCGTGACGTTCAGCACTTCTTGGAGCAAATTCACCAATCGGACTTCCGCCCACTATCGTCTCTAACAGACGGTGTGCATTATCATCTAGTGGAAGCTGAAAACCAACAGGACCTCGACTATATCGAAGACGCCCTCGACAAACTAGGGTATTTAGTGAAAGAAGATTAAACGAAAGGACCTAGCAATTATATTTGCTAGGTCCTCATTTTTATTACAGATTATATTTTTCTTTTAATTGCACGAGCGCCTCTTTCCCATCTAGCACGCGTCCTTCTTCGACATCTTCGAGTGCTTCGTTTAGTAGGCAAGCTTCTTCGATTTTTTCTTTAACTTCATCCTTTTTAAAATTCATAAATACTCCTCCTTTAATATCTTAAATTTGTACAGGAACATATATTTCTTGTAATTGATTATTATTCTTAATAAAAATTAACTCTTTATCTCTATTTAGAGTTAAATAATCAATTTTTCGTTCAAAAGAATAATCTGAGACCGCATTACATAATTCATCGCTTAGTTTAGTTTGTTTTCCAAAAATATATTCTTGTACCTTTTTAATTTTCTTTTGTTTCCTCTTTTCCCTTAGGCTTACCACCCCACCAAACACTGAAACCAAACCCATAACGACATCTGTTTCGCCCATATCATCAACAACGTTAAGGGTATCATCCAAAACTTCTAAGTTTTTACTTGAATCACTATATTCTTGCATCAAGCAATCACAGATTCTATCTCTATTTTCTAAAACCTCTAAATCAATTCTGGTCAAAATACTGTTATTATAGTTATTTTTAAATAGCTCAATTTGTTGATTAATGTAATCTGGTAATTCTCCAAATTTCATCAATGATAATATCTCAATAAATTCCGCTGCTAATTCTAGTCTATTAGCCTGAAATGCAACAACTAAGTCTTTATTCATTTGATTAATCTGTTTTTCGATGTTTTTCTCATATCCTAAAATCTGTTCTTTTCTCCGAGAATATGTTTCAAATCTCGATTCAAAGATTTCATTAGCAACCTCTCTTTGTCTTCTTAATTGATTAATATCGCTCTCCCTAATTATTTCTTTGTTAGAAATTTCAGTTAACACTTTGTTTATAGCCTTCAACTTACCTATATGATCATCATTTCTAAAGTTTAGTAATTCTTCCATATTACTGTTGAGGTTAGATAACTGATTATGAATTTCGTGTAGATAGTATGTTCCAGATACAATTGACATAGCTTGCATTCCTACTGAAACTACACTAGCAATATTAACACCGCCAACAACACCTTTCACCTCAACAAACCCTGCATTTTTTTGTATTTGTCCATTCATACCACGAACCATCGTTGAATAACTACCATCTTTAAATTGCGTCAAACTCTCTATATTGGTAGATGCTGTAAATAAGCCATTAGGAGCTTTTTTGGCTAACTCTGAAAAAGTAAGTAATTCTCTTACTTGATTTAAACCTACATTCAAAAGTTGTCCGGTGGCGAAATCTATCTCTGAAAGTTCTATTTTGTAATATTTTTTTCTCTGCAATTCTTCATCATTGGTTTGCACTGGTTCTAAATGATATTGTTTATTTTGAATCTTATTTTCAGACTTTTTTATCTCTCCCATTTGTCAATCTCCTCTTAGTAAATATTTCACATTTATTATAACAACTCTTTACCTTTATGAAAATATATTTAAAATATCAGCTCCAACATTATCATTTGGAGCTGATATTTCTAATCGACAAATTCAATTTTTTGCTCACTTAACTCATTTATAAGAAACTCACCGATTTGTTTCTTATCTGTATCTGTTTTACAAAACTTATTTTTTACTGATTTTATCCCTCGCTCTTCAATCAATCTTTTTATTACATCATAATCTCTGATTTCAAACCAATCCCAATCAATTTCAGGCATCATTCCTCGGATATCAGTAGTAATATCTTGTAAAATTTGCGTTTTTGTATAAAATTTTGTATCTTCTAGGCAATATAAACAAGCTAAGTGGTTAATCCCGAATTCTCCAATTAGATTACTCTCTCTTTTAGTGTTATTTACATTCTGAATTAAATAGTGATAAATGTATTCTTTCAGGTCAGAAAAATCATATATTCTATCTACCATTATACGTACAACATCTATTAATTTATTTCCAAGCTCACCTTGTCCAACTGTTGAAAATACTGTCTTTATTTTATCCTGTAAGTTTGCATCTAAACAATCCCACCAATTGAGAAAAAAATCGGTATAATTGAATACTTCTATTTTTTTAATTCTCTTCTCCATTATTTGATATAAAAAATTATCAAGACTCATAATATACAAATCTTTAAATCCTATTTTCTTCATTAATAGTGAGAAATAATAATGATATTTATCTTCTAAGTTCCTTGCATCAACCATATTAGATAAGTATTGAGGAGCTACTTGTATTAGGTTGTTTAAAGAGTTCTCTTCTATCTTTTCAATATTTATGAGCAATATTAAAAATAATCTATCTACATCTGACGAGAAACAATCTATACTTAAGAGTTTTCCCATTACTCTGACCAGCTTCTCATAATCCTCTATTTCAATAAACGGTAGAATTTTTAAGCATATTTCTAACTCATCATCCTGAATATCTCTTGAATATTTTGATATAGACTTTTCTATTATTGAATATATATATTCTACTGCGTTCTTAGAAATTTTAAGTTTTTTACTCTGCATATTACCTAAATAAAATTTCAGCAGCTTAACATCAAAGAATTGCATAATTATTTTGATATCTTCTACCTCTAGTTCTTTTATAATAGAAGAACCCGAATTTTCTTTATATTCTAGTTTTGAATTAGCGTAACTGATTAATAATATTTCAGCATATCTATTAATTATTTCCTGATACAATTTGAAATGGTTAACACAAATACAATTGTATTTAATAAATGCATTTAAATTTTTTATTTCAAATTCTGCATTTCCAAGGTAAGAATTCCATGAAGACCCCTTGTTCTTTAATAGTTCCCTTTCTTCCCTTATTGAATTAAAGTAACCATTAATACTCTCTAGTTTATAATAGAGAAAATTATAATTAAGTAAGACATCTCTAAAATAGATTAACAATTTCTTTTCTT
>CALJSD010000023.1 GCA_937976325.1 uncultured Carnobacterium sp. | reverse complement strand
GTCGAGGGTGTAGCGAATGGCCGCATCGTCCACAGTGGAGAGCGTCACCTTCACGCCGCTGTCCGGCACCAAGGTGTAGTCGGTGTGCAAATCGTAGAAATGTCGAGCGAAGTTGTAACCCTGCTCTTTATATAAGGAGAAGAGCCGGGGCAAGCGCCCGAGGAATTCCTGATAGTTGCGCACACCGCGCGGACGCCATTGGATTTCGGCCAAAGCGGCCGCACGCGGCAGTGCCATATACTCCACTCCGCGGAAAGTGGGGATATATTCTGTCCAAATGTTGGCCTGTACGCCGATGAAATGGCGCGCCGTCGCCTCGTCCGTCCCATTGGGGATGGGTTCGTAGGCGTATACGCGCTCCAACGGGAGGTATCCGCCGATGGCTTCGGGCTCTTCGGCGGTGTTTTTCGACTGATAGTAGTCGAAATAGAGGTAGGAGTTTGGCGTCATGATGGCATCGTGTCCGCTCTTGGCCGCTTCGATGCCGCCCTTTTCTCCTCGCCACGACATGACTGTCGCCCCCGGTGCGAGTCCGCCTTCGAGAATCTCGTCCCACCCGATGATGCGGCGACCGTGTTGCGCGAGGTGTTCACTCGCATGTCGGATCACATAGCTCTGCAAACGCTCCTCGGCCGTGTGTCCGCCCTCGGCTTCCAGATGGTGTACAAGAAGCATCAGATACAGAAATTCCTGAAGACGTTAAAGAAAAAATCTTACGTTACGCAAGAGCAGCTCTTGCTACAGGTTTAATGAGAGATACAGCTTACTTATCAATGGGTAGTGTATCAATGGGTATCGGTGGTTCTATCGTAGATCCTAACTTCTTCCAAGAATACTTAGGAATGCGTAATGAATCAGTAGATATGACTGAATTCACTCGCCGTATCGACCGTGGTATTTACGATCACGAAGAATTCGAACGTGCGCTTAAATGGGTGAAAGAAAACGTTAAAGAAGGATTCGACCACAACCGTGAAGACCTTGTTTTAAGCCGTGAAGAAAAAGATAAACAATGGGAATTCGTTATTAAAATGTTCCTAATTGGCCGTGACTTAATGATTGGTAACCCAAGACTTGCTGAACTTGGTTTCGAAGAAGAGGCTGTTGGTCACTACGCTCTTGTGGGAGGATTCCAAGGTCAACGTCAATGGACAGACCACTTCCCTAACGGAGACTTCATGGAAACATTCCTAAACACTCAATTCGACTGGAACGGAATTCGCAGACCATACATCTTCGCAACTGAAAATGATGCGTTAAACGGTGTATCAATGCTATTCAACTACTTATTAACAAACACTCCACAAATCTTTGCGGATGTTCGTACTTACTGGAGTCCAGAAGCTGTTGAACGTGTAACAGGACATAATCTTGAAGGCCATGCTGAAAATGGATTCTTACACTTAATCAACTCTGGTTCTTGTACATTAGATGGTACTGGTCAAGCTACAAGAAACGGTGAACCAGTGATTAAACCATTCTGGGAATTAGAACAAAGTGAAGTAGATGCAATGCTTGCAAATACAGACTTCCCAGCAGCTAACCGCGAATACTTCCGTGGCGGCGGTTACTCAACTCGCTTCTTATCTAAAGGAAATATGCCTGTAACAATGGTTCGCTTGAACTTATTGAAAGGCGTTGGACCTGTATTACAAATCGCAGAAGGATACACACTTGAATTACCTGAAGATGTACACCATACATTGGATAACCGTACAGATCCAGGCTGGCCAACAACTTGGTTTGCTCCTCGCTTAACAGGTAAAGGCGCATTCAAGTCAGTATACGACGTAATGAATAACTGGGGTGCAAACCACGGTGCTATCACTTATGGACATATTGGTGCTGACCTTATCACTCTTGCTTCAATGTTACGCATTCCTGTAAATATGCATAACGTTGCAGAAGAAGATATCTTCAGACCTAAGAACTGGTCATTGTTCGGAACAGAAGATTTAGAATCAGCTGACTACCGTGCATGCCAATTATTAGGACCTATCCATAAGTAAAAGAAAGGAGAGACTAAAATGACAAAAACAATTATTTTAGCCTGTGTCGGTGGATTAACAACAAGTATGCTCGTTGAACGCATTCAAGAAGTAATTTACCGTGATAAATTAGATTACTCATTCTACTCAGTAGGGATTACTGGGATTGATACTCTAAAAAATATTGATGTCTTATTATTAGGACCTCAACTAGCTTATTTAGAAGAAAAAGCAAAAGCTTCACTTCATGTTCCAGTTGCTGTAATTTCAGACGATGACTTTGAAAACATGCGCGGAGAAGAAGTTCTAAAACAAGCGATTGAATTATTAGGTTAAGCCAATGAGCGAGACTAAAAAAGCAGATACACAACGATTGATGCAACTAATTGTCAAAAGTAGCAAAGTAACAACTTTAGCAATGCAATCCGTTAAGAGTGCTCTTGCAGGTGATATTTCATCTGCAAGACACCTCCTTGATGAAGCTAGAGCTAAAGGAGTCGAAGCGCATAATGTTCAAACAGAAATGATTCAGCAAGAAATTAGAGGCGAGGGCGCAAGTCCAACACTTCTTTCCGTTCACGCACAAGATCATTTTATGAACAGTCACTTGCTGCTAGAAGTTGTGAACATCATCGTTGGGCAACAAGAACAAATAGAAGCGCTGAAAGAGCGTATTACAAAACTGGAACAGGTAGGTGAAATGCATGAGTAATCCAGTTATTCTTGAAATGAAGGGAATTGTGAAATCGTTTGGACCTGTAAAAGCCTTAAAAGGTGTTGACTTTGACCTAAGAGCAGGTGAAGTACACGCGCTAATGGGTGAAAACGGGGCTGGTAAATCCACTTTAATGAAAGTATTGACAGGTATTTACGGCGCGAACGAAGGAACGATTCACTATAACGGAAAACAAGTAGAATATTCTAAGCCAAAAGAGGCTATGGACGATGGGATTGTAATCGTGCACCAAGAGTTGAATATGATGAACCACTTAACAGTGGCTCAAAACATCTTCATCGGTCGTGAAGAAATTAATCAAGGTCTCTTCATCAACGATAATGCCGGAAATAAAAAGGCAAAAGAATTATTCAAATTGTTGAAACTGGATATTAATCCACAAGAAAAAGTGGGAAACTTAACAGTTGGTAAACAACAAATGGTTGAAATTGCCAAAGCATTGTCAATGGATGCGAAGATTATTGTTTTCGACGAACCAACAGCAGCGTTAACAGAATCAGAAATTAATGAATTATTCGCAATTATTGATGACTTACGTGCTAAAGGTGTAGGGATTATCTATATTTCTCACCGCATGGACGAAATTGCCCGTATTACGGACCGTGTAACGGTTATGAGGGACGGGGAATATGTTGGAACTGTAAATACAAAAGAAACTACAAAGGACGAGATCATCGCAATGATGGTTGGTCGTACTATTTACGAAGATCCGAAAGCGGTTTCTGCAGTACCAGAAGGAGCACCTGTTGTATTAGAAGTGGAACACTTAAACTCAGGAAGCCACGTAAAAGATGTTAGCTTTGTGCTTCATAAAGGTGAAATCTTAGGTTTCTCTGGATTAATGGGAGCGGGCCGAACAGAAGTAGCTCGTTTACTATTCGGAGCGGATAAGAAAGATAGCGGAACAATTAAAATTAATGGTAAAGAGGTTGATATTAAAAATCCTCAAGATGCTATTAGAGAAGGTATTGGTTATCTTTCAGAAGACCGTAAACGTTATGGATGTATCGTTGATATGACCATTGCCAATAACACAGTAATGACAAACCTTGATAAGTACATTAAGGGTGGTTTAATCGATGACGGTGAAATTGTGAAAGTCAGCGATGAATTCGTTAAACAATTAAGAACGAAAACACCATCATCGAAACAACTAGTTCGTAACTTATCAGGTGGTAACCAACAAAAAGTTGTTATTGCGAAATGGCTAGAACAAAATAGCGATATTCTAATTTTTGACGAACCAACTCGAGGAATTGACGTTGGTGCGAAAAGTGAAATCTACTCATTAATGAATGAACTAGTAGCTCAAGGAAAATCAATCATTATGATTTCTTCAGAGCTTACAGAAATTTTACGTATGAGCGATCGTATTGTTGTCATGTGTGAAGGACGTAAAACAGGGGAACTTGATATCAGTCAAGCAACTCAAGAACGTATCCTCGCTTTAGCAACGGATCGATAATCGAAGAGAGGTATTGATATGGAAGAGAAAAAGTCCCTATGGACGAAACTGGTACAATCAGTTGGATTACAAAAATTAATTGCATTAATCGCGTTGATCGTGATTTTCACATTCTTTGCAGTCTCAAGTGAATCGTTCCGTTCGTTTGATACAGCGGTAAGCATTTTAGACGCATCTTATTACATTGGTTTCTTAGCAATTGGGGTAACATTCGTTATTATCACCGGTGGTATTGACTTATCAATCGGTACAGTAATGATGTGTTCTGCCATCGTTGGTGGAGTACTCCATACAAAAATGGGTTGGCCATTATGGCTAGCATTGTTGGCAATATTAGTGATTGGGGGTGTATTTGGATTATTCAACGGAATTTTAATTGCGAAATTTGGATTGCCACCATTCATCGCAACACTTGGTACAATGATGATTTCACGTGGTTTAAGCTCAATCGTATCAAACGTACAAAGTGTAACGTTCCCATTACGTGGAACTGGTGAAGGCTGGTACAAAGACTTATTCAGAACGCAAGATAATTTTCCGACCGGGTTGATCGTCTTGATTGTCGTAGCGATTATTGCAGCCATTGTTTTAAACAAAACAAAAATTGGTCGTTACATCTTTGCCATCGGTTCAAATAAAGAAGCTACTAGACTTTCAGGTGTAAACGTTATCAAATGGGAAGGTATGGCTTATGTTATCAGTGGACTTCTAGCAGGTTTAGCTGGTATCGCATATGCTGCAACGTATTCAACAATCCTTCCTGGTACAGGGAACGGTATGGAACTTGATGCCATCGCCGGAGTAGTTGTCGGTGGTACTTCACTTGCCGGTGGGGTTGGTTCAGTTGTTGGTACAATCATCGGGGTATTCATCATGTCTGTCTTGAAGATTGGTTTACCATACATCGACTTACAACCACACTATCAATTATTCATCACAGGTTTCGTTGTAATCGTTGCCGTTTACTCTGATATCTTAATCCGCATGAATAAGAAAAAATAGTTTGATATTGACACAATGAGTTGGGAAGACACCTTCAAAGAAGGGTCAAAAAGGACATATAAAGGAGAATAAATCATGAAAAAATCGTTCAAATATGCTATTGCAACTCTAGCTTGTGCTTCTGCTCTATTAGCAGGATGTACTTCAAATAAATCAAATGCTGATGGCGGAAAAACTCAATCAGGCGGCGACTTCAAAGTAGAAGTAATCGCTAAAGGGTTCCAACATGACTTCTGGAAAGCTGTAAACAAAGGGGCTGAAAAAGCAGCTCAAGAATTTGGGGCTAAAATTACTTTCGTAGGACCTCAAAATGAAACAGCAATCGCAGAACAATTGGAACAATTAAACAACGCGATCAACAAAAATCCAAAAGCAATCGCTTTAGCTGCATTAGATACTGAAGCAGAATTAGATGCGATTAAACAAGCACAATCTAAAAACATTCCTATTATCGGGTTTGACTCAGGGGTTCCAGGAGCACCAGAAGGAGCTATCAAAGCAACTGCATCAACAGACAACCATGCTGCTGGTGGTAACGCTGCTGAACACTTATTCGCATTATTAGAAAACAAAGTCGGCGACAAGAAAGTTCGTATCGGGGTTGTTTCTCAAGAAGTAAACTCACTTTCAATCACTCAAAGAACAAGTGGTTTCATTGATAAAATGGTTGAATTATTAAACAAAAAAGGCATTAAAACTGCTGTAACTGGACATGACAAATTCAAAAACAATGTTAGCGAAGATGAAGCTAAAGTAGTTATCGAAGTTCGTGTTCCAGCTCAAGTAGACGATGCTGCAGGTAAAACTGAAGCTTCTACAGTTCTTGAAAAAGAAGACACTATTGCAATCTATGGTTCAAACGAATTCGCTGCTAAAGCAATCATCAACGCTAACGGC
>CALJSD010000022.1 GCA_937976325.1 uncultured Carnobacterium sp. | reverse complement strand
GAAATATGCTCTAGTCGGGGATAGCGGAAGTGGAAAATCGACATTATTACATTTCCTTGCTGGAGAAAACAATGACTATTCTGGGGAAGTATTATTAGATGGAAAAGAACTAACGAAGGAACAAGTAGTTCAATTGCGTAGTATGGTTCACTACAATCCGCAAAAGAATCATTTATTTAACGCAACTGTTAAAGAGAATATTACTTTGTGGGATAACAGCAAAAATATCTCACTTCCAGATGAGCTAGGTATTCAGCAGTTTTGTCAATTGGATGATGCAGTTACTGAGCATAGTAGTCAATTGTCTGGTGGCCAAAGACAGAGAATTTCTATAGCGAGAGCATTAACTCAATCTGATAAAATCCTTCTTTTTGATGAAAGTACGGCCAGCTTAGATATGGAGAGCGCTGCTCGTATTGAGAAAATGATTTTGTCTAATCCAAAATTAACCGTTATAATGGTGACACATCATTTTATCGAAGAGAATAGAAATCTTTTTGATCATGTGATTCAATTGGAGAACTAACTGTAGAGGAGTACCTAAATGAAAACCATGAAAGAACGTATGCTCACTGGAGACTTATATATTCCGTCTCTTACAGAAGGGCTAAGAGACTTATCGATTAAAGGAAAAAAATTAGCGCAACAATACAATCGTTTGGACTTCGATGATTTCGAAGGAAGACGCGCGTTATTAAAACAGTTATTCGGAAAAACAGGCGAGAAAATTTATATGGAGCAACCCGTCTATGTGGACTACGGAGTTCATACAACGATTGGCGAAGGCTTCTATGCGAATTTCGACTGTACATTACTAGACGTAGCGCCGATTACGATTGGGGACAACTGCATGTTTGGTCCGCACGTATCGCTTGTGACACCAGGACACCCAACCGATGCCGAAACGCGCAATGCGGGTCCAGAATTTGGCAAGCCGATTACGATTGGCAATAGCGTATGGCTCGGGGCAAATGTGACGGTGAATCCGGGAGTGACGATTGGCGATAATACGGTCATCGGGTCTGGATCTGTGGTCACAAAAGACATTCCAAGTAATGTGATTGCGGTCGGAAATCCATGCCGCGTCCTTCGTGAAATTACCGAAGAAGAGAAGGCAGAATGGAGACAAAAACACCAAGAGTTATTGGACGAACTTGGAAAATAAAATAGAAAACGAAGAAGGTCGCCCAATTTGGGCGACCTTCTTCGTTTGATTTATTTTTCAGTACAAGCAATAAAGCTTTCGCGTAATTGGTTTTCTGGAAGGTTCTTTCCGATGAAGACCAATGTTGAGCTGCGTTTTGTATCATTCCAATCGCGACCTCTTGAGATATCAAAGCTCATTTGAACCCCTTGGAAGATGATTTGGTAATCTAATCCTTCCACGTTCAAGATTCCTTTGTAACGGTATAATTCTGGCCCGTAAATATAAACAAGCTCGTTCAACCATTCGTTAATGTTTGCGAGAACTAATGGTTTGTCAGTCTCGATAACGAAAGAGTTAATACCGCTATGGTGGCTATGACTATGGTGATGATGATGTTCGTGATCATGGTCATGGTGTTCATGGTCGTGTTCATGCTCATGGTCGTGATCGTGGTCACCGTGCGCATGTGTATGGCCACATTCTTCGCAATATTCTTCTTCGGCATGTTCTTGCATTTCTAAGATTTTCTTTTCAGATGCGTAGAACAATTCAAGTCCGAACATGTCGCTCATATGAACAGGACGTGCGTCAAGGTCTTGGATTTCCGCAAAGGCATTGATGCTACGAACTTCGTTAATCACTTTCGCGTAAATCGTTTCGTCTACTAAGCTATGTTTTGACATGAAAATTTTATCCGCGAATCCAACTTGTTTTGCTGGTTCAGGTTGATGCGCTGTTTGGTATAGGAAGTTTTTAGAATCCACTACCGTTAATACTGCATCTAAGATAAAGTGCTCGTTTAAGAATGGCACGTTAATAAATGTTTGTGCGATTGGTGCTGGATCAGCAAGACCTGTTGTTTCGAATAACACACGGTCCACGCGAATGCCGTTTTGTTCTTTCACCATTAAGATAGATTTCAACATATCGGCAATGTCTGTACGAAGTGTACAGCAGAGGCAGCCGTTATCCATTTGATAGATTTCTTCTTCAACGTCAAGCACGAATTGGTGGTCTACACCGATTTCGCCGAATTCGTTAATGACAACAGCGATATGTTCGCCGTGTTTTTCTTTTAAAACTTTGTTGATTAAAGTTGTTTTCCCAGCGCCAAGGAAGCCGCTGACGATTGTAACTGGAATTTTTTGTGACATAATTCTTCTCCTTCACCTTTTCCATTTTCTTCAAGTAAATTCATTGTAGCACTCTCTTAAAAAATCTCAAAATAGACTGTTTCCAGCATTTGGTTGCGAATGTGCTATACTGAAACAGAGAAAACTAGAAAGAGTGTATCGAATGACAAAACAGGAAGCACCAAATGCGGCCATTAAGAAAATCGATTGGGCCGAGCAATTTATCAACCAACACTTACAAGCCTTTCGTTGCCCGTATTGCCATGATGCGATGGTTTCTGCCGAGAACCATAGCGTGGTTTGCGAAAAGGGGCACAGGTTTAATATCTCGAAAAAAGGCACCTTGCATCTCATGAAGCAAAATGCGAATACGGATTATGATGCAACACTTTTCCAGCATCGTTATGAACTCGCACAGAGTGGGTTCTTTGAGCCTTTATTAGAGGCAATCTTGCCGCATCTTTTGGGAGACGAAGAGAAGTTTATTGTCGATATCGGATGCGGGGAAGGCAGTCATTTATCATGGTTCTCTAAGCGCGTGAAGGCACCTTTATGTGGCATGGATATCGCAAAAGAAGGCATCCATCAAGCATCGGTTCATTTTGGAAACGAAGCGCTATTCTTCTTAGGAGACTTGGCGAACTTGCCATTTTCG
>CALJSD010000021.1 GCA_937976325.1 uncultured Carnobacterium sp. | reverse complement strand
ACTAATAGGACTGCCGTAAACGACAGCATGGCACTTTTGACAAAGCTTTTTTGAAGTTGTTTAAACATGCAAACTCCTCTTCTTTTCTAAAATCATCGGGATTACGCTTCGACCATCAATTGATAGCCCAAGCCACGTGCAGATTTAATCGTCACGTTCGCCTCGATGCTTGCTAATTTCTTACGAAGAGATGAAATATTCACCCACACCACGTTAATCTCAGCATCTGAGTCGAGACCCCAAACTTTTTCCATAATCAAATCGGTTGATAATACTTGATTGCTATTCATCATAAAGTATTCCATCAATTGGAACTCTTTGTTGTTCAGCAACACTTGTCCACTCGCTGATTCCATCGTGAACTTATCGCGGTTAAGCTCGATATTTCCAATGTTCATGACAGACGCTACGAACACATTTGGACGACGAAGCAATGATTTCACACGCGCTAATAATTCAGGCGCTTCGAACGGCTTCGTTAAATAATCGTCCGCTCCTTCTTCAAGCCCAGTTACCTTATCTTCTAATTGGCTTTTTGCCGTTAACATCAACACCGGCGTTGTATTTCCACCCGCGCGTAATTCACGGACCACTTCGATTCCTGATTTTTTCGGCATCATCACATCCAGCAAGATTAAATCATACGGTGTTGATTCGGCATAAAACAGCGCATCGGCTCCATCATGAACCACTTCCACGCTATACTTCTGCATTTCTAGCATCATTTTCAGCGCTTCTGCTAAATCAATTTCATCTTCTGCTACTAAAATTCTCATAGTATTACCTCTTCTTTTTTCTTCAGTATACGTTTCGTACTTAAAATTTACCTAAACCGACTTCTTACATGTATTTTCAAATGAGACTAGTAGCTCACGCAATTGTTGCTTTTGGTTGCAGTCCAATCCACGTAATGTATGTTCCATCATTTGATGTTGCGCTGGAATTAAATCATCCAGCAACTTCTTCCCTTTTTCTGTTAATGAAATGTGTTTTGTCTTCCAGTCTTTTTCAATCGAAATCAATTCCAACTTGTCTAAATGACGAATGCAATGCGTAATATTCCCCTGCGTCAAATTCAACGTTTGCGCAATCGTCTTTTGATCCATCGTTTGATTTCGGAAAATCAGATGTAACACTTCAAAATGAGTTGGATTCAACCCCACTTCTTTTAATGACATCGAAAAAGTTTTCAAGTTCTCATTGTAGATTTTCATAATCATCATCCAAATCTCATGAGACACATTCATTTTTTCGCATTCTGTAACCATACCGACACCTCTTTCACCGTTTACTTTACTATTGAAATGACCTCCTGTCAAACTCTCTCTCCCTCAGCCCACTAACGAATTGCACTCACTTTCCCCCTTCTCCGGCCCCTTTAAAATGGTTTAACCGAAACTAGGTCTCTTATTGGTAAAGCACGAGTGCCTTTGGATTCTGTAGTAGTGATAATAGCGAGTGCAACCAATGTGAATTACTGACACTTGGAATTTATTCCTAGTGTCAGTTTGAAGCTTGGTAGGCGTTGAGACCTCAGGCTCAACCCGTTGCAGCTATTATTTCTACTACAGAGACATCCAAAGCGCACGAAGTGCTTTACCCTTATTTTTCCAACAAAAAAGAGCCCTGGTTTCAGGTTAAACCAGGACTCGGAAAGCACAATTTCCCTAGTGAGCTATCCAAATTTTTTTCTGACGAATCAGCGCCACACACGCAATCACTACCACAATGAAAGTTCCGAGTGCTGCTGTCCCGTTTACAGTAAGTGAATATAACCATGGGCTCATTCCTTCTGGTGCATATTTACCCCAGAAAATAACCCCGGCAATATAGTGGAAGAAGTAGCGAACGCCTACTCCTACAAAAGCTGCAGTACAAGCTAACGTAATCGCACTTGTATATTTCTCAGCTTTTAACGCTTTTTGGAACGGACCATATAGAAGTCCTGCAAGTCCCATCACTGCAAATGCAATGACATATTCGATGAGTACTTGTTCAACAGACAAGAATGACACTTTACCTACTGCAAAGTGGAGTAATCCCCATAGCAAACCTGCTGCTAAACCTGGTGTCAAGCCGCGGCGTAGTGAAAAAATAACAAGAACAATTGCTCCCCACGACGGTGTAAACCACCCAGCAAAGTCCGGAATCCAGGACAACGCCATTGACAACGCTGCAATAATTGCAGCTTCTACCCATACTAAAACATTTCTCTTCATGAAAAAAGAGCCTCCTTCGTTTATTGAAAAACACAAAGAGACTCCGTCTAAAACTTCGAAATCAAATACAATTCCTACGCACGTACTAACGTAACAGGTTCAAGGGTTTGTAACAACATCTCAGCCAAAATGGCACCCCTTTGTACTTTTCACATATTTAACTGTTTCTAATATACTCTTGATACATTTTTTTTGCAACCCTAAAACTCTGAAAATACAGCTTTTATTCGAAATCTCCACAAAAAAAGACTCCTAGGAATGCCCTAGGAGCCGAAATTCAAATCTCTTTATTTAGCTTTGTCTTTTTTAGAAAGTGTCACGTTTAATCATAACTCACCGATGACATCACCGAAAATCCAAATCGTAATAAATACTATCGGATGAGCGACTACAAAAGGAATTACTCCTCGTGCACTCTTACAGTTTTTTAACCACTACTTGTGGTAACAATTCTTCGATAAATGATTTTTCGGCAATTCCTACAGAGAAGGCTGTCGCGCTTCCTGTAGCGGCTCCTTGTTGTAAGCTTGCTGCGTAATCTTCGGTTTCGATAAATTTCGCCATAAATCCTGAAAGCATTGAGTCACCGGCTCCAACTGAGTTCACAAGAGTCCCTTTTGGAACGTTGGATGTATACACTTCTCCAGTTTCAGTGATGAGCATCGCGCCGTCACCACCGCGAGAAATCAACACATTGCGTGCACCCATTTCTTGGAGTTTTTTCGCATAATTTACAATCTGCTCTTCTGTCTCGATTGTCACTCCAAAAATTTCCCCTAACTCATGATGGTTTGGTTTGATAATGAATGGGTGATATGGAAGACATTTCGTTAATAAATCTTTTGTGGTGTCTAATACTAATTTAACGCCATTATCATCGCACAGTTTTGCAATGGTTGTGTACGCAGAATGATCCATTCCGTTACCAGCATTTCCGGCTAAGAATACCACGTCGCCGTCTTGCAAGTTTTCTTCGAAGTACTCCACTAAACGAGCAAAATCTTCAGCTTTCACCACTGGACCATTTGCGTTGATTTCAGTTTCTTCGGTACTCTTTAGTTTCAAATTAATACGTGTAACGCCATCGATTTCGATGAAGTTCGTTTGAATTCCTTCATCCTGCAACGCTTCTTTAATGAAGTTTCCTGAGAAACCTGCTAGAAAACCTGTTGCTGTATTGTCGAATCCTAAACGCTTCAAGATGACAGACATATTAATGCCCTTTCCACCTGCCACGTAGTTTTCTTCAACAGAACGGTTTAATGTGCCAAGTTCGCAATTTGGAACTTTAACAACAAGGTCAATCGCTGGATTAAACGTAATCGTGTAAATCATGCTATCTCTCCTTTATTATGCGTCCATTTCAACAAGACGAATGCTTCCTGCCATACGGTAACGTAAGTCGGCTTGCTCCTTCGTCGTGTTTGTGACCATGGTTACCTGATGGAAATCAGCAACCTTACAGAGACTTACTTTAGCAAACTTGCTTGAATCGGCCAAGACATATGCCTGATTACACTTGCTAATCGCGATTTTTTTAATCGTTGCTTCCTCTTCGTCTGGAGTCGTATATCCATAGCTTAAATCGACCCCGTTCATTCCAAGGAACGCTTTTTTGAAGAAGTACTCACGTAATTGATTTTGCGCAAGCACTCCGACCACCGCACTCGTTTCAGTTTTGACTTGACCGCCAAGAAGCACTGTTTTAATGCCGTAATCTGCTAAAAGATGTGCTTGTTGCACGCCGTTTGTAATAACAGTGACGTCTTTTCCTTCTAAATGCGGAATCATGCGGAGAGTTGTTGTTCCTGCATCCATGTAGATTGTTTCGCCTTTTGTCACAAGAGATGCTGCGTAACGCCCGATGCATTCTTTCTCACGACGATTTGAACGTTCCTTTTCTTTTGTGGTTGGTTCATACTCTTTTGAATAAACACGTTTGGCACCACCATGCACACGAATCAATGTTCCTTCCTCTTCTAATAAAGAAAGGTCACGACGAACCGTCGATTCAGAAGCACCCAGCGCCTCCATTAAGTCTCTTAGGTGTACTGTATCTTCCTTTTCTAATAAGTCCAAAATGATTCTTCTACGTTTTTCAGTAAGCATAAAGCTCCTCCTACAATCGACAAATATTCATTGAAGCTTCAGCCCTCAAACGGTTAGAAACTTCCATATGTATATAATATAATTTATATAGATAATTACATTCCTTATATAATATAAAATTATATAGCAACCGGTGCAAGTAATTTACGTACTTTATGAAAGAGGAAGTTACACTTTTTGAGATATTTTCTGAATACTTCCGGCAGTATTCTTTCTATACTATTTTTTATATATTCGAACCCTCTTTATTAAGGCATAAAAAAGACGCCAGAGATTCCTCTGACGCCCTTATTGT
>CALJSD010000020.1 GCA_937976325.1 uncultured Carnobacterium sp. | reverse complement strand
GTGAGCTTGTAAGGCATTGTTTGCAGAGAATAGATCTTTTTTCTTTTCTACTACTTCAAAAATACGAGTATAGTCACAAGGAACTCCACCTAATTCTACTGGTATAATGACTTTAGTCGCTGGGGTAATCGCTTGTTCTAATAAATCATAATTCATTTCATAATGATTTTCTTGAATATCTACTAATACTGGAGTTGCTCCAACATGCTCAATCACACTACATGAAGCAGTATATGTATAAGCCGGAACGATGACTTCGTCACCTTCACCAATTCCTAATACTCGTAAAGCTAATTCCAATGCAGCTGTTGCTGAATTTAAACAAACCGTTTTTTCAGTTCCTAAATAAGATGCTAATTTTCTTTCAAACTCTTTTGTTTTTGGTCCAGTTGTAAGCCAACCTGATTTAAGCACTTCTGTTACTAATTCAATTTCTCTATTGCTAATATCTGGTGGTGAAAATGGTATATTTCTAATCATGTCTTTTAACCTCCGAATGTTCATTTACTATCTTAAAACAGCAAATACAGTTTGAAGCATTACTTTTATATCTTGAGTAATACTTAATTCTGAAATGTAATCGATATTATATCTCATTTTTTCTGGAAGAATTTTTTGAATATAAGCTTCATCTGCTGTTAATCCTTGTTCCATCCATTTAGAAATTTTATCTGCTTCATTTCTAAACTCAATACTTGATCTTGAAGTGATTCCTGCTGGTAATAATAATGTAACCATCATTTCTTCAGAATAGGCATCTACATATTTTTGAACTTCTGGACGAGTTCCAACAAATGTCATATCTCCTATCAAAACATTGATTAACTGTGCTATTTCATCCAATCTAAAATCTCTAATTTTTTTACCAATCTTAGTAATTCTTGAATCATTATCTTGAGTCACAAGTGGTCCCATTTTATCAGCATTCAGTATCATCGTACGGAATTTAAAAATTCTAAAGACTCTTCCATATGTTGTAATTCTTTGCTGTCGATAAAATATTGGTCCACCATCTTCTAGCTTAATACAAATTGCTAAAAATAAAAATACAGGCGACAATATTACTAAAAGAATTAACGACAAACAGATATCAAAAAGACGTTTAAAAACCAACGTCGCTTTTTTATTTTCTAATACCTTTACTGCTTCTAAAGTATAATGATTTTTCATAAACTGTGGCATTTGATGTTCTGTTCTCATATCTACTCCTCTCATGCCTAATAAACCTTCATCATTATAGCACAAATTCCATCACTGGAATAGCTTTCGCAAAGTTTTTTAACAAAACCAGGAAAGTTTTCTGAGTTTTTCTTAATATTTTTGATAATCATCCTTTTGTTTTTCACTGAAGTAACAAAAAAAGACTTTTCTTAGTAACACTTAAATTTTACTTTGTTACATTTGAAAAGTCTATTTTCTTTTAAATCTATAAATTTGGAACTAAATGATTCCAAATTTCTTTTGCTAATAAATGTTTAGAAACTTTTGGCAATAAAATTTCTTCCCCATTTTTTGAAAGGATTGTCACTTGATGCAGATCCGAACCAAATCCAATACTTTGATCTGAAACATCATTGGCAATAATAAAGTCTGCATTTTTCTTTACTAATTTTTGTTTTGCAAATTCTATTACTTGATGCGTTTCTGCTGCAAATCCGATAACTGTTTGTCCTTCTTTTTTCAAACTTCCTAATTGTTTTAAAATATCTGGATTTTTAACTAACGTTAAGGTGATTTCATTTTCATCATCTGTTTTTTTCATTTTTTGAGTAGCAGGTTCTTTTACTCGATAATCCGATACAGCAGCTACCATAATGGCAATGTCTACTGATGGAAAATAATTCAACACTTTTTCTTGCATTTCTCTAGCAGATTCCACATACTCCATTTTCACTCCATTTGGAATAGGTAAAGCTGTAGTTGCAGAGATTAAAATAACTTCTGCTCCTTTTTTGACAGCATCTTCTGCTAAGGCATAACCCATTTTCCCAGAAGAATCATTCGAAATATAGCGAACAGGATCAATTCTTTCTTTTGTTCCACCAGCTGTAATTAATACTTTTTTTCCAAATAGTGACTTGTCTTCTTCCTCAAATAAATTCAATTCTTTTATTTGTTGAAGAACTTCCTCAGGTTCGGGTAATCTTCCTTTCCCTGAATATCCTTCTGCTAAAAATCCCTCTGATGGTTCTATCATAATAACACCATCTTTTTGTAATTGGGTACAATTTCTCAGAGTAGCCGGATTTTCCCACATATGTTCATTCATAGCAGGAACGATTACTTTAGGAGCAGTTGTAGCAAGGAATGCACTTGTTACAAAATTATCTGCTATTCCATGAGCTATCTTAGCAATAGTATTAGCTGTAGCTGGAATGACAATTGCCAACTCTGTCCAGTCTGCAAAATGAATATGTTGAACAACAGATGGATCATTTTCGTCAAATGTATCCACCATTACTTTTTCTTTTGTTAAAACTTGAAATGTTAAAGGTGAAACAAATTGACAAGCTGATTGAGTCATTGCAACTTTTACTTGTGCACCTTCTTTTATTAATAATCTTACAAATAAAAGAGCTTTATATGCTGCAATTCCTCCTGTAACATACACAGCTACTTTCTTTTGATTAAGCATTCTTCATTCTCCGTTTTTCCATTAATTTTAAAAGAACTCCACCTACAACTGGTACAATAATAGCAGAAGCAATAGCTTCCGGAACACCATTTGTTCCAACAATGGTCATTAAAAATACTGGTAATTCACCAAGAGTTTTTTGTAATTTTTCAGCATATTGATTTCCTACAAGGAAATAAATTAACGATAATACTAAAGTTGTATTTAATAAGCTACCGAAAGCACCAACAATACTCATTCTCAAATGACTAGATGAAATAATTTTTTGTAAGGCTACAAAAAGTAGTCCAGAAAGTAGTCCAACTAGTGCACGAGGAACAATTGCAATTAAAGGATTCGTAAAGACTAATAAACTAATGGCACTACCTGAAGTAAATGCTCGAATAAAAGAACAAACACCCCAAACTGTCCCTAATAATAGTCCCGTCTGCCATCCCATTAGACATGCTCCAATAATTACGGTAATATGAATAATCGTAATATCTAAAATCACTAATGGTAAGTTCCCTAAAAACGGAACAAAACTTTGTAAAATAATCATCGCGATAAACATCGCACTTAATACCATTTGAAAAGTTCTTTGTCTTTTCATGTCGTCACCTCAAGTCTTAATGACTGTATTATACTAATCTTTAACCTTTCAATCAATGTAAAAAACTGAAAAAGCTAGGAAAGAGCACCCTTCCTAGCTTATAAACTTCATTTTTAGAATGCATTATAAATAAATTCTGCAGAATTCGTCATATCGTTAAAAATGCAATATAACAAAATTCCCGTGATAAGAATATAAAAGAGGACTGTCCATCCTAAAAAACTGTCACATTTACGCACTAATTTTTGAAACTTTTCTTTCACGATTCATTCCCCTTCTTCTTTACTACGATTCGTAGTATACCATATTCCTTTCTTTGTGAACATACTCTACCAAAGAAACTTACAGAGTTTAATACTTTTTTAGAATTTTTGGCATCAAAAAAACACCCAAGGTTTCCCTCAGGTGTTCAGGCTATCTATTTATTAGATTTTAGATACAGCTTCTGCTACTAATGCTTCAACTTCTTCTACAGTTGCGCATTCGTTAATTGCTTTAGCTGCTAATGCTTGCATATCGCTTAATGTTAATTTAGAAATTAAGCTACGTGTTTTTAGAATACTTGATGCAGACATTGAGAACTCGTCTAATCCAAGACCTACTAATAGAGGTACAGCTGTTTGATCCCCAGCCATTTCCCCACACATTCCAGCCCATTTGCCTTCTTTGTGTGCTGAATCAATCACGTGTTTGATTAACGTTAAGATTGATGGGTTGTATGGTTGGTATAAGTATGAAACGCGTTCGTTCATACGGTCAGCAGCCATTGTGTATTGGATTAAGTCGTTTGTTCCGATACTGAAGAAGTCCACTTCTTTAGCGAATTGGTGAGCTAAAACTGCTGCTGCAGGGATTTCAATCATGATTCCCACTTGGATATCGTCGCTGACTGCAACACCTTCTGCGATTAATTTAGCTTTTTCTTCTTCTAATAATGCTTTAGCGCCACGGAAATCATTTAATGTCGCAATCATTGGGAACATGATACGTAATTTACCGTATACAGAAGCACGTAATAATGCACGCAATTGTGTACGGAACATTGCTGGTTCATGTAATGAAATACGAATTGCACGATATCCTAAGAATGGGTTCATTTCGTGTGGTAATGGTAAGTATGGTAACTCTTTATCCCCACCGATATCCATTGTACGAACGACAACAGGTTTTCCATTCATGCCTTCTAAAACAGCTTTGTAAGCTTCAAATTGATCTTCTTCTGTTGGCATTTCGTGAGAATCCATGTATAAGAATTCTGTACGGTATAAACCAACACCTTCTGCACCATTGTGTACAACACCTTCTAAATCTTTTGGTGTACCAATGTTTGCAGCCAATTCAACTTGATGGCCATCTTTAGTGTAAGTTTTTGAGTCTTTTAATTTTTCCCATTCAGCTTGTTGAGCTGCAAATGCTTCAGCTTTAGCACGGTATTCAGCAATCACTTCTTCAGATGGGTTAAGGAATACATCCCCAGCTAATCCATCTACGATAATGATATCTCCGTCTTTGGCAATTGAAGTCACTTCTTTAGTACCAACGATTGCTGGAATTTCTAAAGAACGAGCCATAATCGCTGAGTGAGAAGTACGTCCACCAATATCAGTAACGAAAGCTTTTACGTATTGGCGATTTAATTGAGCTGTATCACTCGGTGTTAAATCGGCAGCAACGATAATCACTTCATCTTTAATAGTTGCTGGGCTAGGAATTTTAACGCCTAAAAGGTGTGCTAAGATACGTTTTGATACGTCACGAATGTCCGCAGCACGTTCTTGCATATAAGGGTTATCTTCCATTCCTGCAAAAATAGAAATAAACATATCTGTTACTTCTTTTAATGCAGCTTCCGCATTCACTTTATTTGATGTAATGCTATCTTTTACTTGTCCAATTAATTCTGGGTCGCTTAAAACCATTAAGTGAGCATCGAATACTTGTGCTTCTTCTTCACCTAAGTTCTTTAAGGCAGTTTCTTTAATTAATTCGACATCTTTAATTGATGCTGCTAATGCATCATCCAAGCGTGAAACTTCTTTTTCTGAATCTTCTACAGTCACTTTTGTCACTGTTAAATCAGGCTCAGTCAAAGTATATACTTTGGCAATTGCGATACCATCACTAGCAGCAATCCCTTGTAATGTTGGTTTCATATTATTCAGCTAATCCTTCTTTTTTCATAGTTTCGTCGATTCCTGCTAATGCTTCTGCTTCGTCAGCACCTTCAGCAGTGATCACTACGTCAGCACCTTGGCCAACACCTAATGACATAACGCCCATGATTGATTTTAAGTTAACAGATTTACCTTTGTATTCTAATTGGATATCTGAACTATATTTGCTTGCTGTTTGAACTAATAAAGTTGCTGGGCGAGCGTGGATCCCTGTTTCTGCGATTACATGATATTCTTTCTTTTCCATATTGAAAGTCTCCTTTGAAAGTAAATTTTTGTTAAGAAATGTACGTTCGAGAGCATGTAAGCCTCAAAAATACAACCCTTTCAATTAATAAGATTACCATTTTTTGAGAGATTTAACAACTATTTAAATACATTTTTTAAAAGCACTTTCATCGCAATCCCTATCACACTTACAAAAAAATCTCTTGATTGAAAATTCTTTAAATTTTAATAACTTTTCTTAAATTTGTAGGTGAAAATTAAGCAAAAAAAATGTATAATGGTTTCAAGGAATTTTTCAGAAGGAGGCTGTGTCTATGAAACTTATCGATATTACCAATTCTCACTCGCAACTTGTCAATGAACAGTTAGCTAATACAGATGCGTACTTCATCAAGGTATATTCACTTGGTCAAACAACTGTTTTCTATGCTGACGCTGCCACTCACCGCGATATCGTAATCTTAAACAGAAAAAGACGTATTAAAGATGTTGAAATTGAATTCGTCGTTCATCGCCTATTCCATATGGAACCAGAAGGACTGGATATTATTCACGCTGATAACTTTGTTGAAATCAGTATTCCTGTGGAGAAAAAACGACCTGTATTCAACTAAAATAGACAAATTGAAACCGCCGACGAACAAAATCCATCGGCGGTCTTTTTATTTTTGAAGCAAAAAAAGACCATATATGGTCATTTGAAGTGCACCCCAAAAGTTAGATTTTCTGCCTTACTTTTGGGTGCACTTCACATTAAAAAAATAGACAATTACCATATATGGTAATTGTCTACTTTCACATTAAATTCCAACCATGTCTAAATAGAGGCGGTGAGAATAACTATCTGTCATTCCTGAAATGAAGTCCGTCGCTAATAGAAGGCGTAAGTATAATTTTTCAACTTCGCTCTTTCCTTCTGCAAAGTAATGATAAGAACGTTTTTGGCTTTCAGAAATAATGCCAATCTTCTTCAACTCTACATAGTCTAATTGACGATTCGTATCGTACGATACTAATGAAGGCACAAAGCTGTCTAATAAATAAGTGAGGGTTGTGTATCCTGCGATTTCTAATCTCAAGATTCCTTTATGATCATAAATTCTCTCTTCAGATAATCTACGAAGAATCACATACAAATCTTCGGCCCACGAATTTTTAAACAAGTCTTGGTTAAACGTCCCAGCCATAATTTCATCATAGTGATTTACAAAGGTATGACGCGCACCGTCGATTAATTTATCACGTAAATCCACAAAGAAACGGTTGACGCTGAAGACTTTCTCATCGATCGTTGTTAACACTTCGCGGGTATGAACGGAATGCGGAGCGTTATAGGCATCGTTACTCAAGTTCTCTAGTAAGAACTCTCGCACATCTCTAAAGGAAATCACGCCTTTTCCAATCGCATCTTCCATGTCAGCTACCAGATAGGCAATATCGTCTGCAGCTTCTAGAATAAACGTTAGCGGATGACGACTTGTCCCCGCCCCTGTAATCTCTGTGACAGTCTTAAAAGCTTCTTCTTCGGCAAAGAAATACCCTACTTTTTTAGAGGTAATCTCTTCTGTTTTCTTATGAGAAGATGGGTACGTATACTTTAGAATCGTATTGAGCGTTGCCGCTGTTAAATCGAGTCCATCGAATTCTCCTTTGAAGTCATGCAACTTCGATACAATACGAAGCGATTGCGCATTCCCTTCAAAACGGTAGAAATCATACACATATGGACTCACTAAGAACTCTTCAGCTACATCGCTTTTTTCTTTTAAGATACTTGGCAAGTTCTTCTTGAACCATTGACGAATAATATCTTCCCCAAAGTGTCCATATGGAGGGTTACCAAGGTCATGAACGAGGCTCGCACATTCAACAATTTTCAATACATCTTCTTGTCGAGCAATCATTTCCTCTTTACTGCTACAAGGTTTCTTCTGCACTTCCTCTTGCAATAAAATGACAATTTCTTTTGCCAGTGAACGAGCCACCATCGCTACTTCTAATGAGTGCGTTAGTCGCGTATGAATAAAATCCAAGCGCTCTAGCGGAAATACTTGTGTCTTATCTTGTAATCTTCGAAAAGAAGGACTCGTTACAATTCGTTTATAATCATCGTCAAACTCGTTGCGATGTGTCGCTTCTTTACCAGAAAGACGTTTTGTTGATAGTAATTTAGACCATTCCATAAATCATACCCCTTCCATTGCTTCCAATCATTATACCAGAAGTTCGTCCACCTTTGGAATCTTGCGCATTTGATTAATATACACAGCGATACAAATCGTGAATGAAATCAAGTCTGAAACAGGTCCAGAATAAATAAGTCCGTCTACTCCAAATAGTGTTGAAAGAAGAAGCATCACTGGAAGCAGTACAAATAATTGGCGTGTTAGTGATAGAATCGCTCCTAATTTCGCCTTTCCAATTGCTGGGAAGAACGTTGTTACAATAATCGTTGCCCCGTTAATGAAGGTGAAGAATAAGAAGGCACGCGCATATCGAACTCCAAATTCATAGTAAAGCTCTTCCCCGCTCCCAAACATTTGAATGAGTTGTAACGGAAAAGCTTCGAATAGAACCCATAAAATGGTTGATAAAATTAAGGTTACTTTTAAGAGTAAGTTCATCGTTTCGTGAACACGTGAATATTTCTTCGCACCGTAGTTAAATCCTAAAATCGGTTGTGCGCCTTGGTTCAATCCAATCGTTACAGCGACAAAGATAACAAAGATTTTACTTACAACACCACCGACCGCAATTGGAATATCACTACCATACAACGATTGAGCCCCGTATGTACGAAGTAAGTTGTTCGATGTGATTTGTACAATCGTCGCAGAAATTTGGAAAATGAACGATGTCAATCCAAGAGACGCAATGACTTTCACATCTTCAAATGATAATTTAAAGTCGCTGCGTTCAAAATGAACCGATCTAAACTTCGGAATATACGCGAGTAACACAAGCGCTGAAACAATCTGACTAATCACCGTTGCCCAAGCAGCCCCGGCAATCCCCATATTGAATCCAAAAATAAACAACGGGTCTAACACTGTATTGAGAAGAGCCCCTACAACAATTGCCATCATTGAATAGGTCGCTCTACCATCTGCACGGACTAGCGGATTAAACCCAATCGAAATCATAAAGAACGGAATTCCTACCGCCGTAATCCCAGCATATTCACTGGCATATCCTAGAATCTGATCAGTGGCACCGAATAAGATTAATAGCGGTTGTAAGAATAATAGAACCACACTCATAACGATTATCCCCGCAGTTATCAACAGGACCACTGCCGTTCCAGCAACCTCACGTGCATGTTTGTCTTCCTTTCGACCTAGCGCCAAGTTAAAGTTCGATGCAGCACCAACCCCTACCATTAAACCAATCGCCATACAAAGTGTCGTAATTGGAAAGGCAATATTCGTTGCCGCATTTCCTAAGTAACCTACCCCTTGTCCAATAAAAATTTGGTCGACGATATTATAGAGCGCGTTCACCACATTCGCGACAATCGCAGGAATCGCCATTTTGCGAATCAATGTACTTATTTTTTCGTACCCTAACGGATTTTGTTTTTCTTCAACTACCATCAAAACTCTCCTTCTCAATCAATTGTATATATGCATAAAAAAAGTCCCTCCACACGCGGAGAGATCTACCAATACATTTATCTTAACTTTGCTATCTGATTTTGTCAATCATCCACTCCCCACTATTTCAACTTCAGAAGCACTGGCGGACACTCCAATTTTAGCGATAACTAATTTCTCACAAGACTTGTCTTTTTTGCTACATTTTGATTTATGGCGGTTTAAGAACGATACCTCATCTTATAAAACCACCCAGCCATAAATCAAA
>CALJSD010000019.1 GCA_937976325.1 uncultured Carnobacterium sp. | reverse complement strand
CAAAAGTTATTGGATTAGACGCTGAAAAAGGTCGTGTTTCATTATCGATTAAAGAAACAGTTGCAGGACCATGGGACAATATTACTGAACGTGCAGCAGTTGATTCAACATTAGTGGGAACTGTTAAACGTTTTGCAGCGTTTGGAGCATTTGTTGAATTATTCCCTGGAGTAGAAGGCTTAGTTCACATTTCTCAAATTGCTCATAAACATATTGCAACTCCTCAAGAAGTTCTTCAAGTGGGACAAGAAGTATCTGTTAAAGTATTAGAAGTAAATGAAGCTGAAAAACGCATTTCATTAAGAATTAAAGCTTTAGAGGAAGCTCCAGTTGTTGAAAAACCTGAAGTGGAAGAAGTTGTTGAAGAAGAATATGTCTTACCAGAAGAAGACGTAACATTTTCATTAGCAGATCGTTTAGGTGAACAATTATCTGAATTAGTTGTTGAAGACTAATTAAAACTATTAAATTTGGGTGAGGTTGGGAAAAACTCCCAGCCTCATTTTTTGAGAAAGGAGGAATTTTGATGTCAACACCAGTTATTGCGATTGTAGGTCGTCCAAATGTTGGAAAGTCTACCATTTTCAACCGAGTTGTTGGTGAAAGAATTTCGATTGTAGAAGATATTGCTGGAGTAACGAGAGATAGAATTTATTCTGAAGGTGAATGGTTAGGACATCAATTTCATATTATTGATACAGGTGGTATTGATATTACGGATGAACCATTTATGTCGAATATTCGTATGCAAGCTGAAATTGCAATGGAAGAAGCAGATGTGATTATTTTCTTAACAAGTGTAAAAGAAGGTGTAACATCAACGGATGAGCATATTGCAAAAATGCTTTACCGCACAAATAAACCTGTATTATTAGCTGTAAATAAGGTAGATAATCCAGAATTAAGATCCGATATATTTGATTTTTATGCATTAGGATTTGGAGAGCCATTCCCAATTTCAGGAAGTCATGGTTTAGGACTTGGAGATTTATTAGATGCTGCAGTGAAGGCTTTCCCTGAACATGATAATGAAGAAGATGATACTGATGTTATTCGTTTTAGTTTTATCGGTCGTCCAAATGTAGGGAAATCTAGTTTAGTGAATGCAATGTTAGGGGAAGAACGTGTGATTGTATCGAATGTTGCAGGAACAACTCGTGATGCAATTGATACAAGCTTTACGGATGAGGAAGGTACCATCTTTAAAATGATTGATACAGCCGGTATTCGTAAAAAAGGACGTGTTTTTGAGTCTACTGAGAAATACAGTGTTTTACGTGCATTAAGAGCGATTGAACGTAGTGACATTGTTTGTGTTGTCTTGAATGCTGAAGAAGGAATTCAAGAACAAGATAAGAAGATTGCAGGATATGCTCATGAAGCAGGTAAAGGTGTTATCATTTTAGTAAATAAATGGGATACTTTAGAAAAAGATAATTCAACTTTTAAAGAGTTTGAAGATAATATTCGTAAAGAATTCCTATACTTATCTTATGCGCCGATTTTATTCGTTTCAGCTAAAACAAAACAAAGATTGGTCAGAATTGCACCATTATTAAAAGAAATTCATGAAGTTCGTTCTAAACGTATTTCATCATCGATTTTAAATGATGTATTAATGGATGCTATCGCAATGAATCCGACTCCTACAGATAAAGGAAATCGATTAAAGATTTACTATATGACACAAGTGGCGATTCAACCACCAACATTTGTTGTTTTTGTAAATGATGTAGAATTAATGCACTTTTCATACGAACGTTTCTTAGAAAATCGGATTCGTGCTGCCTTTGGATTTGAAGGAAGACCAATTCATATGATTGTTCGTCAAAGAAAATGATAAAATCCTAGTATTATTCGTTGAAAGTCAGCCAATCAAATGGTATACTTGTTTAGAAATCAACAGTAAGGTTTCCAGAGTTATTGGACCACTCAATAACTACTGAATTATTTTCTTGTGTGATGGAGGTGAATCTAACATGGCAAATAAAGCAGAATTAGTAGATCGCGTAGCTAAAAAAACGCAATTAACAAAGAAAGATGTTTCAGCAGTAGTTGATGCATTATTCGAAACAATTAAAGACGCATTACAAGCAGG
>CALJSD010000018.1 GCA_937976325.1 uncultured Carnobacterium sp. | reverse complement strand
GTATTGTGCGAAGAAAGGAAGTTTTACATGAAATATTCAGAAGAAGGATTACAATATCATATTCACACACGTAAAGGCGATGTAGGTCGTTATGTGATTTTACCAGGGGACCCAAAACGTTGCGCGAAAATCGCAGAACATTTTGAAGATGCAAAACTAATTGCAGATAACCGCGAGTATGTGACATACACAGGGTACTTAGATGGAGAAAAAGTCAGTGTGACATCAACAGGGATTGGTGGACCATCTGCTGCCATCGCGCTTGAAGAATTAGTACGTAGCGGTGCCGATACTTTTGTCCGTGTTGGAACATGTGGCGGAATTGATATCGACGTTAAAGGTGGCGATATCGTGATTGCGACAGGTGCGATTCGTACAGAAGGAACAACACGTGAGTACGCTCCAATCGAATTCCCAGCGATTGCAAACTATGATGTAGTAACGGCACTTCTAAATGCTGGTAAGAGCTTAGGTTACACAACACATGCAGGCGTTGTTCAATGTAAAGATTCATTCTATGGACAACATGAACCACAAGTAATGCCAGTAAGCTATGACTTACAAAACAAATGGGAAGCTTGGAAACGCCTAGGCGTGAAGGCTTCTGAAATGGAATCAGCAGCGTTATTCGTTGTGGCTAGCCATTTAGGAGTTCGCGTTGGATCTACTTTCCTAGTAGTAGGGAACCAAGAGCGTGAAGCAGCTGGCTTATCAAACCCAATCGTTCACGATACTGAAGCGGCGATTAAAGTAGCAGTAGAAGCACTTCGTAACTTAATTAAAGAAGACCGCGCTAAATAAGAAAGAGGGATTTTATGGAAATCAAAGAGATTTTAAAAACAGTAGACCATACTTTATTATTACCAGCATCTACTTGGAGTGAAATTAAAGAGATTTTGGATGATGCGATGAAATACGAAACAGCGTCAGCATGTATCCCGGCTTCTTTTGTTAAACGTGCGAGCGAATACGTGAATGGTAAATTAGCCATCTGTACCGTTATCGGATTCCCGAACGGCTATAGCACAACTGCGACAAAAGTCTTCGAAACAAAAGATGCCATTCAAAACGGAGCTAGCGAAATCGATATGGTGATTAATATCGGCGATGTGAAAGATGGACGTTTCGATGTTGTGGAAGATGAAATTCGTCAAATCCATGAAGCATGTAATGGTCATATCTTAAAAGTAATTATCGAAACAGCGCTTCTTACAGAAGAAGAAATCATCAAGATGTGTGAAGTCGTGACGAAAGCAGGAGCTGAATTCATTAAGACATCAACAGGTTTCTCAACTGCAGGTGCAACATTTGAGCACGTAGCATTAATGAAGAAACATGTTGGCGAAGGCGTTCTTGTGAAGGCTGCAGGCGGAATTTCTAGCATTGAAGATGCTGAAAAATTCATCGAATTAGGAGCAAGTCGTCTTGGAACAAGTCGGATTGTGAAAATCGTGAAGAATCAATCCGTAGAAGAGGGCACATATTAACCTCGAAAAACCAGATAAAATCTAAATTTCCCAAGTGTTGTCGACCTTGACGACACTTGGGATTTTGTGTATAATAATATAACGCAATAAGTGTGGATTTTAATCGGTGTGAGGGGTTGAAATATTGTCCAATTCCTTACAAATAAAGGCTTAAAACAAAAGAATTTGCATTTTTCACAAATGACAGCAAACAATTCTTTTGGTTTTTTTTTGTTTAAAAATCGACCGAAATCTTCATTTGTTACGAACTTTTAATAAATGTCATCAAAATGTAACATTTATCAATACTAATTTATAGATAAATTTGTGTAAATTCACGTTGGGCGATTTCGACAACATTCGCATTGTGATC
>CALJSD010000017.1 GCA_937976325.1 uncultured Carnobacterium sp. | reverse complement strand
ACAGTACCCGAAAAACATGGTGGTTTAATGAAATGGGGAAGTTTATTCTTATTAGGATTATTCCCGACACGTTCATTACGTTATAAGATTTGGAGCAAGGCGCAGAGTGAGATGACAAAGTACACGCGTGAAGAAAGTGATGGCATCACTGAACTTTGTGCTGGTCCTGGATATATGAAAAATAAATATCCAATCGAAAGCTTTGAATCTGCGTTGTTTGTACCATTTGAACAAACAGAAATGCCAATTCCAGTTGGGTATGATGCTTACTTAAAAACAGCATTTGGTGACTATATGACACCACCTCCAGCAGACAAACAAGTTGCACATCATGATGCATTATTTGTCGATCTTGAAAATGGATACGAGAAGTATAAAGGGGAGTATTATGGGAAATAAGAAAAAAGTTCTCGTTTATTTATGGTCCTTTTCCCTTGGAGGAGGAGCGGAAAAAATCCTCTCAACTATCGTTAACCATCTAGATTTAGAAAAATATGACGTTGATATTTTAGAAATCGAGCACTTTGATAAGGGGTATGAACCCGTGCCAGAAGGAGTTCGAATTCTAAAACCGTATAAGGCAAAGAAACACTCTCGCGTCGTTGAAGCATTACTTTGGAGAGCAAGAATTTGGTTTCCAGACCTTGTTCGCAATCATCTGATTAAAGATGAGTACGACGTTGAAATTTCGTTTACCATTATGAATCCAGCGTTTCCTTTCTCAAAACGACCAGAAGTGAAGAAGGTTGCATGGATCCATGGTAGCATCGAGGAATTCTTAAAACCTGAGAATGCTGCTTACCGAGAAAATCATCGTCAACATTTAAAAACTGCTAATAACATCGTTGCAATCTCTAAGAAAACAAGAGAGTCGATTGAAACTGTCTATCCAGAGTTTAAAGAGAAGATTGTGACGATTTATAATGGATATAACTTTGATGAAATTATTCAAAAATCTAATGTTCCTTATGAAGATATTGTCGAAGAAGATAGTATTGCAGTGATTGGTCGCTTAGAGGCTAAAAAAGGAACTGATAGAGCCCTTGAAGTATTTCACAAATTACTTGATATCAGACCTACTGCTCACATTTATTTTATTGGGAGTGGCGAACAAGAGGCACAATTAAAAGAAAGAACAGCCGAATTAGGATTGGAAGACAGAGTCCATTTCCTAGGCTATCAGAAAAATCCATATCCCGTGTTGAAACGAGTTAAAGTACTCCTTTCAATGTCACAACAAGAAGGATTCTCAGGAGCGTTTGTTGAAGCGTTAACGCTTGGGAAACCATTCGTCTCTACTGATGTTGGTGGAGCAGAGGAGTTAAGCGGAAATGGACAGTTTGGAACGATTATCCAAACGGATGAAGAAGCAGCGGCTGCTTTAAATGAAAGAATGAATGCATCTGTTGATACAGAAGCGATGGATGCTTATATTGAACGCTTCACAGTTGAAGCACAAATGAAACAGATATTGGAGATGTTAGAAAGGGAAGAAAATGAAAAAATCGACAATTAGTTTAAAAGGTTTATTATTTTTCGCTGTCGTACTGAGCGCCCTTATCTCCGGGATTATCTTTATCGTAGCGAGTGTTCAGTCAAATATAGTATTGCAATTAGGTGCAGTGAGTCTCTTATATGTGACTGCGATTATCTATTGTTTACTTGATTTGAAATACTATATTATTCATTTTATGTTTCTATTGATGATTGGGATATTCTTATTTAACAGACCCATCATTTATTATATGAATAATGGAATTCTTCAAGAATACTCGAAAGATACGTATCAGTTTTCGTTCACAGCGATTGCTATCAGTATTGTGGCAATTATTATCGGTGGAATGATTGGACGTTGGATGGCGACAAGGCCACAAAAAGCTGAATCAAAACCAGCAAATCCACGATTTATTAAGAAATTACAACAAGTCTCATTTATCGCATTTCTCTTTACGTATCCATTCTATGTGTTACGTTTAGTAGAACGATATATGTTTAGACGTCAAACAACGTATTATGGATACTACGCGAATTTCCAAAGTAAATTACCATATTTTACGTACCTATTATCAGCGTTTATGTTTTTCGCGCTTTGTACGTACTTAGCGACAAAACCAAGCAAGAAAAAATCGTTATTCGTACTACTATTGTATATCGGTGCGAATGCCATTCATTTATTGATTGGAACACGTAACCCATTCATTCTTGCGATTGTGTTCTCATTTGTTTATTTCTTTATGAGACACTATACAGATAAGAATGAGAAATGGATTGGACGTTTCGAGAAGTTCTTACTTGGAGTAGGGACACCTGTGTTAATGTTAGCGATGGGGGCACTGAACTATATTCGTGATGGGGCTTCTGTAAAAGGAACTAGTATTTCTGGTCTCTTAGTAGACTTCTTGTATAAGCAGTCTACGAGTTTTGGTGCATTATCAAAAGGATTCCTTTATCACTCAGCGCTGCCAACTAGGGAGTTTAGAAACTTTACATTTGGTCCGATTATCGAGTACTTTACACGAGGTTCTCTGGGCAATACGTTATTTGGGACAACACCGTTTACCAATACATCAAACAGCCTAGAGTTAGCGCTAGAAAGTAATAGTTTTGCACATAACATTTCTTATATTGCGATGAACAAAGATTACCTTGGAGGACACGGTATTGGAAGTAGTTACATCATTGAAATCTTTACAGACTATGGCTTTGTCGGGTTAATCGTTGCAAATATTTTACTAGGAATGTTATTTGTTTCTCTGGTGAATTCGATGTATACTGGTAAAACACTAAGAGTGATTCTTTCACTTGTAATCTTAGGAAATCTCTTCTTTATGCCAAGAAGTAGTTTTACAGAAAGTTTCTACAGCCTATTTACAATGCAGTTTTGGTTCTTTATAGCAGTTCTGTTTATCGCTTCAGGATTGCTTGTAAAGAGAGTCGGTTATTATTCACATACAAAGGATGGTTATATTAATGTTTGAAAAATATTCATTTGCTGATCTGATTGCAAATACAGTAAAAAATAAGAAATGGAACTTGATTGGTTTCATCGTTCTTTTCTTAGCAATGGCAGTGCCACTATCACTCAAAACAATCAACTCTACTGCAGTTGTTAGTGGAGAGGGAAGTTATTCTTCTTATATCGTTTATAAAATTGATGCTCCAGATAGAACAGTTCGTTCAGAAAATTTTGCGAGCGAAAATCAATACAGTCAATTTTATATGAAATTGATTAGCTCAAATATGACTGGTCCGTATTTATTTAACGATGTGGACAGTAAGACAGTAGCTAAAATTGCGAGCGAAATCTCAAGTAATGAAACGCAATTACGTAATTCAGATGCAAACTTCTGGGAACAAAAAATCACATATAACTCACTAGGGGACTCAACAGGGGTTTCTGTTAAAGTGTTGACAAAGAGCTTAGAGTTAAACCAATTAATTGAAAAGAAAATTGATCAATTAGTAGATTCATACAAAAACACATTTGCAAATGTAACAATTACAAAACTCGATACAGTACATTCACAAGAGTTTGTTGGGGAATCAAAAACAGTTTCAAACTTCAGTGCGAAACGTTTAGTGACACAATTAGTAGCGTTATTCATTCTTGCAATTGCGATTGTCTTATTTATCAACTTTGCATTATACTTCTTCAATCCAACATTAAATCGTGTAGGTGACTTCAACCAATACGGTGTTGAAAAAGTATTCGAAGTAGCAGCTGTTGCAGAAGTTGCAAAAGTTCTTTCATTTATTCAAAATAAAAACGGAAAGGTAGCAGTTACTTCATCAGATAAAGGACTACTTGAAAAGTTAAGAAAAGAAGTAAATCTTGAAGGTGTCGTGGTCGTTGAGAACAACGAGTTAATCGATGCTAATGATCAAAAAGTGGTATTCGTAGAAGAATTAGGAATTTCTCGTTATAAGAAATTTGAAAAAGAATTACAAGTAGCTCAAAACTTCGATAAAGAACTTGTTGGTGTAGTTGCAGTTAAATAATAGAGAATATCTTTAAACAGAAGGCTTTCGGGCCTTCTGTTTTTTTGATTTAAATAGATGAGAGGGCGATTTCATGGTATAATGGGGTGATTGTGGAAGGAGAGAGTGTATTGACAACTTTAACCGAATTAGAAATTAAACAAATTGAACTCGAACTACTAGATGCAGTCGACGAGTTTTGTAAAGAACATAATATTGAATACTTTTTAAACTATGGAACTCTAATTGGAGCTATCCGTCATAAAGGATTTATTCCTTGGGATGATGATATTGATTTGATGATGTCGAGAGACAATTATGAGCGTTTTGTAAAAGAATTTACGCATCCTCGTTTTAAAGTATTATCACTAGAAACCGACGAGAAATATTACAATAACTTTATTAAAGTCGTAGATACGAAAACTGTCGTGGAAGACACAAGAAATCGTAAAACGTATGAAACGGGAATCTTTATTGATATCTTCCCATATGACCGATTCGATGATTTCTCCTTAGTGAAGAAAACCTATGACTTAGAAAGTTTTAAATTATTGTCATTCAGTAAGCATGAGAATATTGTCTATAAAGATAGTGTGCTAAAAGACATAATCCGTACTGTTTGTTGGGCAGGACTTACTGTTGTTTCACCTCGTTATTTTGCGTATAAAATTGACGCATTAGTTAAAAATAATACCGTCCCAAACGGGAAATATGCAGGGCTTTTAGCTTCTAAAGCAAAAGAGCAAGAGATTATGGATCCAGAAGTTTTTGAAGAAACAATCGAAGCTGAATTTGAAGGCAAAATGTATCCTATTCCAAAAGGATATGATGCTATTTTAACTAGACTATATGGGGATTATATGGAATTACCTCCAATTGAGAAACAAGTGAATCCTCATGGATTAATTGTTCGATATAAGGAGGAAGACTAGTGAAGCAATATTTATCAGATAAAGAATTGAAAGAGTGCCAATTAGGTATTTTAAAATTCATTGATCGTGTATGTAAGGAAAATGAGATTCCATATTTTGTCAGTTACGGAACTCTAATTGGGGCTATCCGCCATAAAGGATTCATCCCATGGGACGATGATATCGATATCTGCCTTTATAGAGAAGACTATGATCGCTTTATAAACGTTGTGAAGGAAATGAAAGATAATCGTTATCAAGTCTTAGATTATGACTCTTCAGATTGGTATTTCCAAAACTTTGCGGTTATTTTAGATACCGATACTGTAATTGAAGACCATATTAAAGTAGAACCACATGATACAAGCGTTTTTGTCGATGTTTTCCCTGTGGAAAGATTTGATGATGTAAAAGTAGTTGATAAAGCCCGTCTTTTAGCTACATTACGTGTGATTTCATATATTCAATTACAGTACGTACAATATGGAGATAGCAAACTTAAAGATTTTTGTCGTAAGATTATGTGGTATTTATTACGGTTAGTAAACCCTCGATTCTTTGGAAAACGAATTGACAAATTAATTAATAAATATCGTAATCCTTCAGGAAAATATGAAGGATTAATTGGATGTGGGAAGGATGGAAGAAAAGAAGTATTCCCTGCAGGAACTTATACTGAATTGATTGAAGTTCCATTTGAAGATATGATGGTTCCAATCCCAAAAAATTATGATGAATTTTTAACACAATTTTATGGAGATTATATGCAAATTCCTTCTCAAGAGGAAATCGACTATAAGAGCCATGGAATTAAAGCTTACTGGAAAGAAAAATAGGAATTACTAAGTTTTTCTTTTGATTTTTTAAAACATCTACCGCTACTACTTTGATTAGTGTAGGATAGGGTAAAAATGATAAAAAGGTGTGACTTATGAAGAATATTAAAGTGAATGCAATTGCGAACTTAATGCTTCGTGTATTAAATATTGTGTTCCCATTAATTACGGGTCCTTATATCGCACGTATTTTAAGTAAAACCGATTACGGGTATTTCAATATTACCAATACGTTTATCGGTTTATTTATTCCGTTTGCGACATTAGGAATCTATAACTATGGAATTCGTGCGATTAGTAAGGTGAAGTCGGATAAAGACGCAATTAATCGTACATTCTCACTGTTATTTTACATTTCGTTAGTTTGTACATTAGTAACAACTTTGGCATACTTCTTAATCACGTTTTCGATGGAAGGATCGCCACTCTTAAAAACATTGTACTATGTAATGGCTATTCAAGTTTTTGCTCAATTTTTAAATATTGAGTGGATGAACGAAGCGTTTGAGAACTATACATTTATTTTGTATAAAACATTAGCGATTCGTATTTTAATGCTAGTTTCGATTTTTGCGTTTGTTCGTAGTGAGCATGATATTGTTGCTTATGCGCTTGTGATGTCACTGATTACAATGCTCAATTACCTAGCAAGTTTCTTATGGATTAAACGCGAAGTTAAATTCGTAAAAGTATCTATGCTCGAGGTGAAGCGCGTTATTCAACCGTTAATCGCGATTTTACTTCTTGCAAATGCCGGAATGCTATATACGTACTTAGACCGAATGTTTCTTTCTGCGGTGGCTTTACCAGAGGACGTATCGTATTATACGATTGCTAAAACCTTGGTATTTTCGATTTCTGGGGTTATCAGTGGAGCGGTTAGTGTAAGTGTGCCACGTCTAGGATATTATCTTGGAATTAATGATTATAAAGCGTACGATGACCTTGTGAATAAGGGTGGACGTATTTTTATGTTCTGTATTATTCCGTTATCTTTTGGTCTAGCTGTATTGGGACCTCATGCGACGATTCTTTATGCTGGAGAGCGTTATTTAGATGCGGGTACAAGTGTAATTTTATTTGCACTCCGTTCTGTACCATGGGCGTTAGCCTTAATTTTAGAAAACCAAATTATCTTTGTTCAAGGGTATGAAAACCGCCTAACGGTTATTTACTTTATCGGTGGTGGGATCAACTTAGCCTTGAATTCATTATTGGCATTTAATCATATTGCAAATCCAGCATATTATATAGTAACGACGATTTTTGCGGAATTAGTAGTAATCGCATTAGATATGCTGCTTATTCGACAAAATAATCTCTTTAGAATGCGTAAATTATTAATTCATACAGGAAAATATATGCTGTATGCAAGTGGATTTTTTGTCATTGCATATTTGATTTCTGTTATCCATCCTATTGAATGGATTGTTAACGGAGCACTACTCGTGAATATTTTGGCGACGATTGTGTCTTGTGTGATTTACTATATTGTTGTATTAGCACTTGTTAAAGACGAAATTTTTATTAGTAGCTTACAAGCTATTAAAAATAAGGTGTTCAAGAAGAAAGGGTAAGTATGTCAGATTTAATTAGTGTCATTGTACCTGTATACAATGTTGAACAGTATTTAGAAAAATGTGTTGACTCGATTAAAAACCAAAGTTATCCACATCTTGAGATTTTATTGATTGATGATGGTGCAACTGATAATAGCGGAAAGCTATGCGATACTCTTTCAGAGTCAGATTCGAGAATTCGGGTCTTTCATAAAGAAAATGGGGGGCTATCTGACGCTCGTAATTACGGGTTGCAACAAGCCAGTGGGTCATTTGTTCTTTTTCTAGATTCAGATGATTACATTCATCCTCAAATGATTGAAAGCTTATATGATCAGATGATAAAAGAGGATGCAGACGTTTCGGTATGCAATATTATGAATGTCTATGAAACGGGAGAGTCTCCGCAGTGTGAGAATCCTGACTTATATTTTGTGATGAATACAGACGAATTCTTGAAAGAATATCTTGTTGGGAAATTAGTCCCAGGAAGTATTTGTAATAAATTGATTCGAAAAGAAATTGCGGCTCAACTGCAATTCCCAGTAGGAAAGATTTACGAAGATGCGTTCTATCATTTTGATTTAATTCAAGTGGCTCATAAATATGTGGTAAATACGAAAC
>CALJSD010000016.1 GCA_937976325.1 uncultured Carnobacterium sp. | reverse complement strand
CTTTTTGAATGGTTTGAATATACCATTTTGAGAAATCTTCTCTTTGTAAGTTTGTTTTTTCTGCCATAGTAGCACTCCTTTTCTAATAATCGTGGAACAAAAAGAGCCATTCTCCCTATAAAAAGGACGAATGACTCGCGGTACCACCTTTAATTACATTTTCATTGTTAAATGTCTCTTGGAACGTGATAACGGTACGTGAACCGGATTATTTTCATAATCGATATGCTGGTAGGTTCAATTCTAAAAGCGGGGGTTCTCTCTCAGCCATGAAGAACTTTCTGTACCCATTAAAGAACTTACTATTCCATGCATTATACTACCGAAAAACCGGCTAGAAAGCAAGTGTTATGTGTATGATAAAAATGTAAGATAGTCTACCTTACTCTAAGATAAATCCACTTTCTTTTACACTATACACTTTAATCTCCATTTCTTGCTCAACTGTTTGTTGAATCAAGAAGTCTAATGCATCTTCTTTCGTAAAGAATCGAAGCGTGAATACTTCTTCTCCTTCATTAACAAATAATTCTAAACTTGAGTAATCCATCCATGCGTTTAGATGTTGCAAAGGAGATTGTAAGGTTCTTTCTCTTGTTTCTTTTTCTCCTGTTTCCCAATCGGTACGGCTGACAGATAAGACTTGAGATTCTGCATCATATTGAATGAAAATTTCATTGCGTAATTGAATCGCTAATTTATCCTCAACAGCTTCTTTCCAATTCACTGTCCACACTTGTGCAGGTGATGAAAAGACCGATTCAAATCGAGCTGCATTCCATTGGATTTTTTGAATATCTGTTGTTAAATTCCATAATTCACGTGCAGGTTTTTGAAGATATTTTCCATTTTGAATTGACACTTCACGTGGAATTGTTAAGGCATGAATCCATCCATCTTGAATCGTTGGGATAAGTCCTTCTTTACCTTCTGGAATTCCCATCCAACCATATTGAAGAATGCGTCCGTCTTCTGCTTGGAAACTTTGCGGAGCATAATAATCAAATCCTGCATCTACTTCAATTAAATTGTCTGCATCTACAACGAATTTTCCATCGATTGTAAACTGCCCTAATTGCACTACAGTTTGATATAAATTATTGAATCGTTCTCCTTGAGTTTCAATTCCTTGCGGCGAATAAATAAAGGTATCCTTTTCTTCAAATGGAATCACATCTGGACATTCCCACATATATCCGAAGTCTTTTTCTTCAACACTAATCGAACCATTTAGTACCCAATGAAGTAAATCTTCTGAACGATATACTAATGTATCTCCTTTTAAATCATCCGTTTGAGCTCCTACAACCATCCAGTAATGATCGACACGTGCATCAAACCAAACTTTTGGATCACGAACATGTCTTGTATAACCCTTCGGATGTTCGAATAACGGGCCTTTCTTTTCAAAATGAATCCCATCTCCT
This sequence comes from uncultured Carnobacterium sp., assembly GCA_937976325.1. Taxonomy (GTDB): domain Bacteria; phylum Bacillota; class Bacilli; order Lactobacillales; family Aerococcaceae; genus Granulicatella. The sequence goes on along the minus strand of CALJSD010000016.1, from coordinate 2,433 downwards.
GACACTGCTAAACATTGATAACTAGATGCATTTCCTTCTTCATCTTTTACATTTCCTGTATAAAATAACCATAATTGATCATTATGAACATATGCACTACCAGAATATACACCACTTTTATCGAACCACTGGTCTGGAGCTAATGCTAGTTCGACTCTTTTCCATTGAATCATATCATCCGAAACAAGATGTCCCCAATGTTTATTCGCATGCTTTGTATCTGTTGGATTCCATTGGAAAAATACGTGATATTGTCCTTTAAAATAAATTAATCCATTTGGATCGTTCATTAATCCATAAGGAGGAACAATATGATACACTAAACCATATTTTCCAGTATTACTTTTTCTTACTAAACTCATTAATACTCCTCATGTACATAAATTTTATTTTTTCAACATATCATCGCTATAACCGATTGTATATGTTAATCCAAAACTTACTGCAAAGGCTACTGCGATTGCTAATACATATAATGGGAATTGGCTATTTAAGAATAATAACATCCCTGGTAATACTGTTACAGACATACCTGTTGCTTTTAATTGGAATAAAGCTGCTAAGAATCCTCCTGTAGCTCCTCCGATTAATCCCATTACAAATGGTTTACCAAAGCGTAAGTTAACCCCAAAAATTGCTGGCTCTGTAATTCCTAATGCAGCAGAGAATGCTGATGGTAATGCTAGAGCTTTTAATTTTGTATCTGTTGTTTTGAAAGCAACTGCCAATGTTGCTCCTACTTGTGCAGCCATCGCTGCTGAGATAATTGGGTTAAATGGATTTAATTCCACCCCTGTAGCAATTTTTGAAGATTGTAATAATTGTGTCTCTAAGAAATTAAAGATGTGGTGAACTCCAGTTACTACGATAACTTGTTGTAATCCACCAATAATAATTCCTGCTAGACCAAATGGTAATTGTAAAACAAACTCAGTTGCGTTTAATACGACTGTTTCTACTGAGTGGAAGAATGGTCCAATGATGAATAATCCAAGAACACTCATTACTAAGAATGTTAAGAATGGTGTTACTAATAAATCTAATGCATCTGGAACTTTTGTACGTAACCATTTTTCTAATTTAGCACCAATCATTCCTACGAAGAATGCTGGTAATACTGTTCCTTGGTAACCTACTACTTTAATGAAACCAAAGAATACAATTGGCTCTGCTCCACCGGCAGCTACTACATAAGCGCTTGGTAATGCGCTGTTTACTAACATTAATCCTAAAACAATTCCAAGTACTGGTGAACCGCCGAATACTTTAAATGTTGACCATGCTACTAATGCTGGTAAGAATGCAAAGGCTGTGTCTGTTAATACTTGTGTGTATAATAAGAAGTTTTTGTCAATGACATCAGGTGTCATTCCGAATAATCCAAGGAAAATTGGGTTTGTTAATAATCCACGTAATCCCATGAATAATCCTGTTGCTACTAAGACTGGGATAATTGGAACGAATACGTCTCCGAATGTTCTACTCATTCTTTGGAATAAGTTTCCTTGTTTTTTTGCTTCTTCTTTCATTTGTGCTGTTGAAGTTTCTGCTACTCCTAAGCGAGCAACGGCTTCATAGACTTTGTTAACTGTTCCTGTTCCGAAGATAATTTGGTATTGACCTGAGTTAAAGAATGCTCCTTTTACTCCTTCTAATTGGTCAATCGCTTCTTTGTTGATTTTTGATTCGTCTAGAACCATAATTCTTAATCGTGTTGCACAGTGTGCGACAGATTGAACATTTTCACGTCCTCCGATATTTTCAAGGACTTCTTTTGCAATTACATCATAATTCATGTTGAACTATCCTTTCTTTTTTTCAATTAGGAACCATTTTTGGAACCGGTTTGCATACATAAGATAAATGAAAATAAGACACTTGTCAACCACTTCTAACAATGTAAATAATGTAAATTTCATGAAAAGGTTATTTTCATCTGCATCATTTATATAAAAAATAAAATACAACCGACTTTTGGGGCTGTAGCAATGGACGCCAGTAGCTTCGCTTTGCGAATCTCTTGGCTAAAATTTGAGCCTAAAGTCTCAAATTTCCCAGTAATAGAAACTGATGTGACAGTTTCTATTACCAATGCTACTTGAAAAGTCGGTTGTATTTTCATTTTTTGTACGGATAAAAGATTGTGTGACGGAATTAACAAGGAAACGTACAACCGTTACTACTAAAGGAAGTCTATTTCAGATACGTACTCTAAATAAAAAACGTCCACAAGAAAAGACTTCCCGTAGTAGCACTAGTCATATAAGCCAGAAATGGCTTATATGACAGGAAAAATTGAGACTACAGGCTCAATTTTTAGGCATGAAACCGTAGGTTTGCTGCCGTCCCCTGCTACTACACTTGGGAAGTCTAATTTATATACGGACTCTCATAAATATACGTCCATAAGAAAAGACTTTGCATAGTAGCATA
>CALJSD010000015.1 GCA_937976325.1 uncultured Carnobacterium sp. | reverse complement strand
AGCACTGATTCAGCGAATCCATTAACAATCAATGTTGTGGATCATTACTATGACGCTGCAGGAAATGAAGTTCAAGCAGTTTATGATGGAAACTCAATCATTGCCGTAAATAGCTTAAACCACTATAACGGTATTCGTTATACTGAAAACGGCGAAACAAAATGGGCTTGGGAAGATACAAAACATATCGAAAAGATGAGTGTCGGAAGCAACAAATTTATTCCAATTCCAGGTTCTTCTGTCACTGAACAAAATGGGGAAATCTATTCTGTGAATGACAACCAATATTTAGAACATGGCTCAAAATTTAACGGTAATGACATGGGAAATGTAAAAGGTTGGGATGATGAAACGGCATCAAACTTCTATTGGGGAAGTGGCGCACTTCGTTTGTATGACAACCACTATACTTTCTCAGTACAAGGAAACTCAGTAGGACTCAATACAGTTTATTGGTTTGCGATTAATACGAACATTGCTTTCCCTCAACCACCAGGGGAGGAACCAGTAAAACCAAGTGAGCCAACAGAACCGGAAGCTCCAAGTGTAACGGTGAATAAATACGCTATTATTTCAGCACTTCCTGTAGAACCTGCGAGTCCAGAAGAGTTAGAAACATTGGCTTATGGAAATGTCATCGTGAAATATCAAGATGAAGAGGGAAATACCTTGAAAGAAGATCGTGAAGATACTCCTGCATCTGTTCTAGATACGGAATATAACACGAATGAAGAAGGAGAAAATCCAGAAACAATTGTGAAAGATGGCGTGACATATCAACTTGTTCGTCATGAAGGTGAAGAAACAGGTAAAGTCATCGAAGGAACAATTGTCGTAACATATATTTACAAACCAGTCACTCCAGAAACTCCAGAAGTTCCAACGACTCCTGAAGTACCTGTGACACCGGAAGTTCCAGCAACTTCAGCACCACAACTTCCAAATACAGGGACAGCGGACTCACTACTAGGTGCAGCAGCTGCATTCCTACTTAGCGGTTTTGGTGTATTAGGCTTCAAGAAAAAAGAAGATTAATGATAGAAGAGATGAATGAGGATGTGTTGCATCCTCATTCTTTTTTTGCGCTAAATTATGGTATAATAAAACGAATATGCATGAAGCGAGGTGACGTCATGAAAACAGATATTGAAATTGCACAAGAAAACCAAATGCAACCTATTTCGGTCATTGTCGAGAAACTCAATTTAACTCCTGAAGAAGTAGAACCTTATGGAAAATACAAGGCAAAGATTGATAAGAATGATATTCATAACCCAGAGAATTTTGGGAAACTCATTTTAGTCACATCGATGAACCCGACTCCTGCAGGGGAAGGAAAGTCAACTGTAACAGTTGGTTTAGGAGACGCACTAACGGCTATTGGAAAGAAAACAGCAATTGCGCTGCGTGAACCATCTCTAGGGCCAACTCTTGGACTCAAAGGTGGAGCTACTGGTGGAGGATATGCGCAAGTCGTTCCGATGGAAGAAATCAATTTGCATTTTACAGGAGACATGCACGCCTTAACGACGGCGACAAACCTGTTATCTGCGATTATTGACAATCACATTCACCAAGGAAATGAGCTACAAATCGATACAAGCCGCATCTTGTGGAAACGAGCGCTCGATTTGAATGACCGTTCGTTACGACAAATTGAAATTGGACTTGGTGGTCCGATTAATGGAGTTCCGCGCAGAGACGGTTTTGATATTACCGTCGCAACTGAAATGATGGCGGTGCTTTGTTTAGCGAGTGACTTAAAAGACTTGCAACGACGCGTATCGCAAATTTTAGTCGCATTTGATTTGAATGGAAAACCAGTGACAGTAGCAGATTTACAAGTTGAAGGAGCTATTACGGCCCTTATGAAAGAAGCCGTGAAGCCAAACCTCGTTCAAACTTTAGAAGAAACGCCAGCCATCATTCATGGCGGACCATTTGCCAATATTGCTCATGGATGTAATA
>CALJSD010000014.1 GCA_937976325.1 uncultured Carnobacterium sp. | reverse complement strand
GGTCAATGACTTTTGGAATCGGAGAAACAGTGAACTTAATCGGTAGCTTAAGCTTTATGTTGCCAGCAGTGCTTTACTATCAACGTCGCCGTAATTTCAAATCAGCGGTGATCAGCTTAGTCATCGGTACAATTTCAGCGACAGTGGTGTTGCTCACAGCGAACTACTTCGTGATGTTCCCACTTTACGCAACAGCGATGAACTTCCCAATGGAAAAAATCGTGGCCGCAGCACATGCATTAAACCCATTGGTAACAGACTTAGGGTCATTAATGGCATTCGCATTACTTCCATTTAATATCGTGAAGTTCGGTCTAAATAGTGTACTTGCGATGTTAATGTACAAACGTTTAGCGCAAACCTTAAAATTAGAACATTAATCCAGAGTCGGGCTTCGTGCCCGGCTTTTTGTTTTGAGGAAAATTTCTTCTATATAATAGTAGAAAACTGCTTAGAAATTTGCAGAAACTCTTTATTTCCAATAGCAATCTGCTAAAAAATGAGGTAGGATAGATAAGAATGAGGTGAACCAATGAAAGGAAAAACATGGACCAAGTTGCAACTATCGATCGTTGCACTCAGCGCTGTTCTCATGGGAACGAGCGGTTATTTAACCATTACACAACAACCATTATTTGGGCTTGAAGCACCGACAATCTCCATCCTATCCATCTTCTTTAGCAGTTTATTATTATGGCTGTTTGTCGCAACAGACTGGCCAAGTGTTCTCTGCTATGTGATGTTAGGAATCGGGATGCTTCCAGGCGTCAACTACGGTCAGATTTTTAATTTGTCTTTTGGGAATACAACCTTTGTCTTCCTATTATTTACATTCTTAATGACATACGCCCTCGAGCAAACGCCCGCACTTAGACGTTTCGTCGCGCGTGCACTCGGCAGCTCCTTTGCAGGGAAGTCTCCATGGCATTTTATCGGGGCCTTTTACGCTAGCGTTCTTGCCATCAGCCTCTTTATTTCGCCGACGATTCTCTTTATGATCGTCTTCCCGATTTACGAGGAAATCATGGCCGTTCTCGGGTTGAAAAAAGGCGATAGACAGGCTTCGGTGCTCCTGATCGTACTTTTTGCAACAGTGGCAATCGGTACAGCGATGACGCCAATCAACCACGTCTTCTCTGTGACAGCCATGGCGCTTTACAAGAATGCGACAGGAATTGCGATTTCCAACGCGCAATATATGATGATTGGAATTCCAGCCGGACTCGTGCTCTTTATCGCGATGTGGGCTGTTCTTCGAACTGTTTGGAGAGTGGATTTATCAAACGTAGAAATGAAACCACTGGAATCGCTTGAAGCACTTCCTGCCAAATCAAAACGCGAAACCGCGACAGTGCTGATTTTCATGGGAGTTGTCTTACTATGGGTGTTACCAGAACTCGTAGGAGGATTCTTACCAGACGTCGCAGCCTTCCTAAAAACTGCAGGAATGGCATTCCCGCCGATGATTGGGGTCATCGTGATGGCGATTCTGTCCTTTGACGGGAAACCACTCTTATCGATTCAAGAAGGGCTTCAAAAAGGTGTGTACTGGCCAAGTATGTTCTTGGTAGGCGCCACTTTAAGTATGGGAACTCTTGTCACAAAACCGGAATTAGGAGTGATTGGACTTCTTGAAAGTTCACTCGTACCTGTGTTTGCGACACTAGCTCCAATTCTTGTCGTAATCATCTTCGTCCTCTGGGCAGGATTACAAACGAATGTCTCTTCAAATTTAGTAACCGTATCGGTAGTCACAACCGTATTAACGACCGTCTATGCAACAGGCTCCGTCGACGTACAAGCGGGAACCATTGCCTGCTTGATTGGATTCATGGCGAGTCTTGCGTTCATGACACCACCAAGCATGCCGTACGTGGCGATTTCGGTCGGTTCTGGTTGGACAAATGCAAAAGATGCTTTTGTATACGGAGGAGGCCTATTCCTACTCAGCGCCGCTAGTGCGATTATTGTAGGTTACCCATTAGGCGTCTTCTTTGGAATTTAACAGTAGGAGGAAATCGAGTGTTAGAAAAACAACGCGCAGAAATTGATGCCATCGACCGCGAGATTGTAGCGCTCTTTGAACGCCGCATGCAAGTCGTTGTCGATGTCGCTCGTATTAAAAAAGAAAATGGTATCGCGATTTTAGATGCGAGTCGCGAGAAAGAAGTGATTGCCAAGGTGCAGTCTTACTTAAAAGATGCCACTTTAAAAGAAGAGTTGGCAGAAGCGTACGAGACTTTGATGAAAGTTTCAAAGGACTATCAACAAAAACAAATAGAAGCTTAAAAATGAAACTCCTAGAGGTAGTATGATTACTCCGAATCCGTGGATTCTTCGTAATCACCTCTAGGAGTTTTTCAGCTCTAAGAAGGTAAATAGTTTTAGAAACTTAAAAGTCTTGGTACGCTTTCTTTTATTGCTAAGAGAAGAATGATAAAATAAGAGTGAAGATTCGAAGGGAGAGGAGGAGCCTGATGTTAGAGCATCTAGCTTTTAAAGGCGAGTGGCGAGCGTATCAAAAGCGCATTTTAGAAAAGAGCGATTCGATTATGGCGGATGGCCATATTCATTTGGTGGCGGCTCCAGGTTCTGGGAAAACGACGCTAGGAATTGAATTTATCCGTCGTAATAGTAAGCCGGCGCTTATTTTAGTGCCGACTGTAACCATTCGTCAGCAGTGGGTGGACCGTATTCGTGAGGCGTTTTTGGATGATGCGAGTCTAGCCGATGAAATGATTTCGCAAAATCTGAAACAGCCAAAGACGATCACCGTTGCGACGTATCAAGCGTTGCACAGTGCCATCAATCGTCTGGAAGGCGACGCGGAAGTCGAGGATACGGATGATGTGGTCGAGAACGAGCACTTTGATTTTAAAGATGTGGATATTATTAAGCTCTTTAAGGAAGCAAATCTTGGAACATTGTGCCTCGATGAGTGTCATCACTTGCGAAATGAATGGTGGAAGAGTCTAGAAACCTTCCGTAAATCCTTTGCGGATATCAGTGTAATTTCGCTGACGGCAACACCTCCATACGAAGGGGAGCCTGCACTTTGGGAGCGTTATGTGGCCATGTGTGGGGAAATCGATGAAGAAATTACCGTTCCCGAACTCGTTAAAGAGGGTAGTTTGTGTCCGCACCAGGACTATGTGTATTTCTCTTTCCCAACGAAAGAAGAAGAGAAACAACTCGATCAGTTTTCTACGCAGAAGAGAGCCTTCTTGAAAAATTTATCGTCTGATTCGATGTTTTGTGAGGCGGTAAGAACTAGCCGTGCGCTCGATGGAACGATCTCAGAAGATGAACTCTTAAACGAGCCGAAATACCTCTCGGCAACACTGATTTTCCTACGTCATAAAGGAATCGAGTTCCCGAAACATTTCCAACAATTACTCGGGGCAAGCCTGCTTCCAACATTTGACTTGGCGTGGTTTGAAATCCTCTTACAGGGAATGTTATTCGACGTGCCGCATTGGTATGATTTATCCGAAGAAGATTGTAAGGAATTGAAACATGAGTTGAAATCGCTCGGGTTGATTGACCGTAAACAAGTACAGCTGCTTCGCAATAAACAACTCGATCAGCTATTAAATCAATCTCTTGGGAAATTAAACGCAGTCCGAGAAATTTTCAAGGCGGAATACGAAACATTAGGCAGCGAATTGAGACAATTGATTCTAACCGACTTCATTCGAAAAGACTTTGAGGTGCACTTAGGAAATCCAGAAGTTCAATATAGCCAACTGGGCGTATTACCGTACTTTGAAGTGCTTCGTAGAGAGCTTGTGGAGCAGCAATTAGACGTTCCTGTGGCGGTTTTAACAGGAAGCCTCGTAATTATTCCAACAGCTGTAAAACCGCGTCTAGAGGCTATTTTTGGCCCAGACAAGATTACCTTCCAACCAGTGGGGCAACTTGGCGAGAAGGACTATGTGAAGGTGCGTTTAGTAGGTTCGCAACATGATTTAGTTAGCGCCGTGACGCAGCTCTTCCAAGAAGGGCAAATCCATGTCGTGATTGGAACAAAATCTCTTCTAGGAGAGGGATGGGATGCGCCATGCGTGAACTCATTGATTCTCGCCAGCTTTGTCGGAAGTTTTATGCTCAGCAATCAGATGCGAGGTCGCGCGATTCGTATTTGGCCGGAAAATCCGAATAAGACAAGTAGCGTTTGGCATCTCGTGTCCATTAATCTGGCGGAGAAAAAACTCTTCAAGAAGCAAGAAGACGAAGAGGTTGCTGTGGGAATCGATAGTCCGGATATGGAATTATTACAACGCCGCATGAAGCAGTTCTTAGGATTACACTATAATGAAAATACAATTGAATCAGGCGTAGATCGCCTAGACCTTGGAACGATCAAGTTTACGAAGAAGGATTTAACAAAACTCAATCAAGAAACCATCGAACGCTCGCGTGACCGCGAAGAGTTAAGAAAACGCTGGAATGAATCCCTTCCGCTTCTAGAAGACATGGAAGTCTCTAATGAAGTTGCAGTGGACAAGACGTTCTTGCCAACCGTTCTGCTGACAGATGCAAGGAAAATTCTAACCTATGCGCAAGCAATCGCACTGACGGAGCTGATTGTCTACATTATTCTCGACTTTGCGAACGGACCGTCCCAACTCTTATATCCAGTGTTTATCCTGTCGCTGATCGCATTAAATATCGTCTGGTTGAGATATTTCCTATACAAGAGCCCGTATAAACGCCTCGAACTCTTTGCCGAAGCCGTCCGAAAAGCCTTGCTCGCGTCAGGACATTTGCAGACACAAAACTGCAAGGCCAGAGTCGTTCGCGGTGATAAGAATTCGATTCAAACAGCCACTTATCTAAAGGGTGGAACCTTGCGCGAAAAAGAAATTTTTGCACAGGCGTTATCGGAATTCTTCGCTCCAATCGAGAACCAGCGCTATATTTTAAGAGCCATGACTTGGGTCAATGACCAAACGAAATATTTCGCCGTCCCAAGTATGTTCGATAAGCGAAAAGAAGATGTCATCGTCTTTGTCGCAAATATCGAAAAATACATTGGCTCATACGAAATCATCTACACCCGAAGCGTAGAAGGACGCCATATTCTATTGGATGCCCGTCTGAACGCTTTAGGAAATAAACAAGATCGCACCTTCTCGAAGAAGAAAGTGACATCTAAACTAAAATAGAGATAAAGAATCTAGCCACTAACCTGACTAGATTCTTTATGTTTTTTCGGTAAAATCCTTGCATTCTATTTCAAACTATTGTAAGATATCTGAGTACGAAATTTTAATATTTGCTGGAGGGGTAGCGAAGTGGCTAAACGCGGCGGACTGTAAATCCGCTCCTTCGGGTTCGGCAGTTCGAATCTGCCCCCCTCCATTATTGGAATTGAATTTTCAAGAACTATATAGGGGTATAGTTTAAAGGTAGAACAGCGGTCTCCAAAACCGTTAGTGTGGGTTC
>CALJSD010000013.1 GCA_937976325.1 uncultured Carnobacterium sp. | reverse complement strand
CACATCCTAATAGTACGAATAATGCTGTAAATAACACAGCGAATAATTTCATTGCCTTTTTCATGCATTTCATCCTTTTGGTTTGTAATATACTCATAACTGTTTGTTATGTATTGTAAAACCGGCAAGAGAGAGCTCTTTACCGGTCTTGCTTATTTAATTATTACTTTTCAGTATAGCCAGCTTTGATTAGTGCTTCTTTAGAAGCTTTGAAGCTTACTTTATCACCTTGACCAGAAAAATCAGATGGGATAGCTTTCTTTAAATCAGAAAGTTTAGCAACCGTGTAGTCAACAGTCACAAATTGAGTAACAATGCCGTCTTTCACTTCTTGAGTTGCAGTTACACCGTTAACTGAGTTATATAAATCAGTGTTTTCTTGGAATTTTTTAAGAGCTTGATCTTCTGGCATTGGAATTTTACTTAAATCAACCTCAGATTTTGCAGTTTGTTTTGTTACAACGTCTCCTTTATAGTAATAAACTAAAGTTGAAGTAATACCTTCTTGTTTTAGTTCGAACGTCGCAGTTTCTTCTTTCGCACATCCTAATAGTACGAATAATGCTGTAAATAACACAGCGAATAATTTCATTGCTTTTTTCATGCAATTCATCCTTTCGGTTTGTAATATACTCATATTATAAAACTAACAATTCTAATATGCAAGCTATTTTATAAAAAAAGGGTACCGAGTGATGTTGACAATTGCTAACGGTTTGAAATTATTTAGAATGTGCTATACTAATCTTACAGTGAAATGGAGGAAAAAGTATGAACCAAACCGTAAACTTCTTGAAAGAACTTGTGGCGATTCCGTCACCAACTGGCTATACCAAAGATGTGCAAGACTATTTAATCGATGTCTTAACAGATATGGGGTATGAGCCAACACGTACAGCAAAAGGATTAGTGGTTGTAACAGTACCTGGTGCAGACGACGAAAAACAGCGCGTCGTAACAGCGCATATTGATACTTTAGGTGCGATTGTTCGTGCAGTGAAGCCGGATGGACGCTTAAAACTCGACCGCATTGGTGGATTTGCTTGGAATATGATTGAAGGAGAAAACTGTACAGTTCACGTTGCTAGCAATGGTACAACTGTTTCTGGAACAATTCTGTTACATCAAACAAGCGTACACGTGTACCGTGAAGCAGGAACAGTAGAGCGTAGCCAGGATAATATGGAAGTTCGTTTGGATGCGAAAGTGACAAACGAAGCTGAGACGCGTGCATTAGGAATTGAAGTAGGGGATTTTGTTTCCTTTGATCCACGTTTTATTATCACACCAACAGGATTCATTAAGAGCCGTTTCTTAGACGATAAAGTGAGCGCAGCAATTTTATTAACCTTATTAAAGAAATACAAATCAGAAGGAATCACGTTGCCAGTGACAACACACTTCATGTTTAGTTGTATTGAAGAAACCGGAACAGGAGCTAACAGTAGTATTCCAGAAAAAACGGTCGAATTCTTAGCCGTGGATATGGGTGCGATGGGGGATGACCAACAAACAGACGAATACACTGTTTCTGTTTGCGTGAAAGATGGTTCTGGTCCGTATAATTTTGATTTCCGCCAACATCTTGTGTCTCTATGTAAGGAAAAAAATATTCCATTTAAATTAGATATTTATCCTTATTATGGTAGTGATGCCTCAGCAGCAATGAGTGCTGGAGCAGAAGTGAAACACGCCCTACTCGGTGCTGGAATTGAATCAAGCCACTCTTATGAAAGAACGCATCTTGATTCGGTTGAAGCAACACAACAGTTAGTCGATGCCTACCTTTTAAGTTCATTAGTAGAAGCTTAATATTGAGCCTTTCCAACAGTGTTTGGGAAGGCTTTTTTTGGTTTTGAAAAATTTTTGAATTATTTTGTTGACACGGTCTCTTCAGGGGAGTATACTCTAAAACGTAAACTTTACGATTTAGAAAGTGAGAGAGTCATGAATAAGAAAGAAAAGGTTATTTTAGGAGGGGCAGTTGCGCTAGGGTTGTTATTTGCATCGGGTGCCGTATTATCCCAGCAACAAGCCCAAACAACGGACACAACAACTGAGGAGACAACCATTGATGCTGAGCGTATGGCGAAATACGAACAGGCAGCACAAGAAATTAAAGACAATAAACCAAAGACAATTGTCGGAGAAGTATTTGAGAATGGTTATTTGAAAAAACACGGCGACCATTATCACTTTGTATATGGTGCGCCACCAGCAGATGCCATTTATGAACAGAAAAAACCAGGAGCAACAACGAGTACAGTAGAAGACAATTACGTCTTCAATCCAAATGATATCGTCAGTGAAAATGAATTAGGTTTTGTTGTTCGACACGGCGACCACTTTCATTTTATTTACCGCTCACAATTAGCAAACGCACAAACGGTGACAAGAGAAGATGAAAATGGCAAGAAGAGAACATGTAAGTTATTACGTATCCCGCACGGCGACCATTTCCACGATGTATTAGACTGTGGAGATGGCAGTGCTTCTTTCGCCTTTGACGATGAACCAATTTCAAGACCATCGACTGGTGGAAGCAACACAGGAGTGGCTAGTACAATCGGTGCCGTTACACCAACAAGACCAAGTACAGCAAGCGCTCAGCCTGTAACGCCTCCAGCAACAGATATTGCAACACCACAAGCTGAAGAGTGGACATTGCAATCGCCAGAGATTCAAAAATATTTAGACTACATCGTGTATGCTTACGGCGTGGAACGAGATACGATTAAGTTCGAGTCCGTGACAAATGATCAAGGAGAGTATGTCGGAAAAGTTTTCGCCTTCCAAAATATGGAACAAGGGCAAGACAAGAGTCATATTCATCCTTGGGTGATTCCATTGAAACGATTCGAAGTTCCAAATTCTGACCCATCGATTCCTGCAGAAGTGCGACTATCCCAAGAGATTGATTTAATCGCAAGACGTATGGGCATTTCTCGTACAGCGATTCGCATTGTAAATGGACGTTTCGATATTCCTCACGGCGACCATAGTCACTCAATGAATATCGTCAATAAAGACGGCGTCGAAGCGTATGAGAAAAATAAACTTCCAGTCATCGTTCCTCCATTTGTGGCAGGGGATGTGAATTTGGAGACTGTTTTTGCCAAAATTGACGAAGTGAAAGCTCACGCCAGTGAAAAATATAAAGACGATCCTGTAACATTGAACCGAATTTTAGTGGCTTTGACTGAATACAAAGAACTAGTGCAATTAAAAGGGAACTCAACTGAAGGCTTCGTTAAAGGATTGGAACACTTCGAGGCCCAAACGGTTAACCATGAAACGATTGCTGCTGAAGAAGTAACGCCTGAAGAACAAAAGATGAACGCGACTCACGAAGAAACGGTTCGTATGGTCGGGGAGTTGAATTTACAAGACTACGGCGTGACAGCGGACGAGTTGAAAGACTTGGCTTCAAAAGCGCGTGAATCTAATAAAGAAGAACAAGTAAACGCGATTCGTGCATTGGTTCAAGCATTACGTGATGCCAACGACCGTATTAGTATCGAAGGAATGCGTTACTTATACTTCTTAACACAACACGTTTTAGACCAAGAATTACCAGCTGCGCTTCGTGAAGAAGTGGCAAGCCTCATTAAACGTTATATGGGTTCACGATTGAACTTTGCGACAACACCTGTTGAATCACTTATCATTGAGTCTTATCGTGCAAAATTAGCGATTAAGGAATCTCATGCCAAATTCGATGGCAAAGTCGATGCGACAATCGGAAAGAATCTGAAAGAGATTTTAACGCCAGCTTCTGAGGAAGAACAAAGCATTTTCCAAGAGGCCAAAGACTTCGCTGAAATGGCGTTGGATGAATCGGATAAAGATAACAGCACTCCGAAGAGCTCTATTCTAGATGTGAAACCTTCAGAGGAAATACCGTCCGAAGAAACTACAACGACGCAAAGCGAAACGACAGAAACAACAGAAACAACAGAAAGTACGACCGCTTCTGTAGAGACAACAGAAGCAACAACGGCTACAACAGAAGCTGCTACAACAGTAGAAACAACAACTGTTGAACAATAGAACTTTTAAACACGTAACTCTTTAATCAAGAAGAGTTGCGTGTTTTTGTTTCCTATGAATAGGCGGTTTAGCGGTATTTATGATATACTAGTACAGCATTCTAGTTGAAGGAGGGATTTAAATGGCAGTCATGCATTTTGGCGAAGACAATACTTGGATTAACATTAATTCAGATTTAATCAGTGAATATTCATCCATTTACGATACGTATGAAATCGATGACGAGATGATTGAATACGCTCTGGATAAAAACGAACGCGCGCATATGGAGTATAATCGTCGAACGAAGACATTGGTGGTCATTTATAATGTCCTCAACTTATCACGCGAAGAGAACCACTACGATACGATTCCGTTAACGTTTATCGTACGGCAAAATCAAATCGTTACGATTTCAAATGAGAAAAATGAATATATTATTGATCAAATTCGTGAAGAGCTAGAAGAGAATATGCATTGGAGCGTATTTAATTTCTTATTACATAGCTTATTTACGATTTCGGAAAACTATTTCCCAATTATTGAAAAGTTAAATAAAGAGCAACAAAATATTAGTAAATTGCTTCGAAAAAAAACGACAAAGGATAATTTATTCCGCTTATCTGACATGCAGATTGAGGGAATGTATTTAGTTTCAGCAACGAAGCAAAACGCGATTGTACTCGAGCAATTGAAGACACAGCAAGCCTTCAAGGCGCTCGACGATTCTGAAAGAGAGCAGTTGGAAGATAATATCATCGAAGCGAATCAATTAGTAGCGATGACAGATTTACATCTTCAAATCTTGCATCAAATCGCAAACACGTATAACAATATATTGAATAATAACTTGAACGACACGATGAAATTCTTAACGGTCATCTCGATTTTAATGACGATTCCGGATATTGTGACGGGATTCTTCGGGATGAATGTGCAGATTCCGTTTACGGAGTTTAGACACGGATGGGCGATCATTCTTTTGATTATCGCATTCGGTTGGATAGGCGTGTCGCAGATTATCAAGCGCATTATGAAAGATTAACCAAAAACACCTTCCTACTTGATAGGAAGGTGTTTGTTGTTTATGTGCTAGGTTTTTATTTGTGCTCAGATATATGATTACTTCGAATCCTTGCGGATTTGTTTATTGTAGCTGTAACGTTGCACCGGCGCATGCCTTGGTTTTGCGCCTTTAAAGCCTCAAAGCTGGCGTACGGAATAAATTCCTACGCCCGTTAATTCGTTTTAATGCTTTTTCACGTTACTGCTACAATAAAATCCACAAGATTCTCCGTAATCATTTTGAGCACCGAAAAACTGGTTCCTATCGAGTAGGAGTGTTTTTGGAAATCTGAGAACGGAGACCTATCTAACCTCGTTTGGTGATGGGAGGTTAGAGAAGTTTCTTAGCTTTTTCGGTGTTGGCGAAGTGGAGTTTGGCCACTTTACCGAGGAGTTCCATA
Organism: uncultured Carnobacterium sp.; assembly: GCA_937976325.1. Taxonomy (GTDB): domain Bacteria; phylum Bacillota; class Bacilli; order Lactobacillales; family Aerococcaceae; genus Granulicatella. The sequence continues at coordinate 2,755 of CALJSD010000013.1, read as the reverse complement.
CCACCGTGTTTTAAAATAGTGGCTGCTGCTTTATCGACGTTGGCGCCGGCACCGCTTGGTAGTTCATATCCGTATTCGGCGCTTAGAGAGTCTAAGCCATCGAGAAAAGCACATCTGGCAATCATTGAGGCAGCCGCAACGGCGATATGGTGGCTTTCACCTTTTGTAATAAAGTATGTTTTCTTCTTATCGACAAGGTCTTGGCCTTTGAGATAACGATAATACAAGTCTGGTTTACAGAATTGGTCGATTAAGTACGCTTCTGGAACTTCAGGAGCGAGTTTTTCTGTTAAGAGACGGAGAGCTTGGTTATGAAGCAGAGCCTTCATCTCATTTAGATTTTTGACTTGTTGGACTTCGTTATATTTTTCAGGCCAAAGTGTGAGTAATTTATAAGGCACAGCTTCTTTGATTTTTGGAACGAGAGCCTTAATTTGGTCGTCCGTCATATCTTTTGAATCGCGAACGCCCATCGCTTTTAGTGTGGCAATGTTTTCTTTTGAAACATAAGCTGCCGCAACCGTTAGAGGCCCAAAGTAAGCACCGTTTCCGACTTCATCGCTTCCGATAACGCTCCAAGTCGCAAAGCCTTCTGGAAGAGTAGAGTCTTCGAGAGCTTTCTTTGAAGTGGCGTCAATTGATTGTTCGAGGTGGTTCTTTTGGATAAAGTCTTCAATGCCTTTTCCTTGGAAGAGAACCTTTCCCGATTTATAGGCCGTAATCGATAAACCGTCGACCTTTAGACGCAATGTTGCGTGTGGTGGAGGAGATTGCGTGTATGAAGCGTAGGTTGCTCCAAGGGTTGCAATTTGCTCAGCTGATAAAATTAAAGTTAATGAATTCATGTCGTTCCCCCTTTTCTTTTTAGCATACCATGACAAATTTCATCCGTCCACTCTCTAAAAAAGTGGATTATTAGTGTATTTTTTAAATGAAAAATGTTAAAATAAGGTGATATTATGGAGAAAGTGAGAGGGTCTTTTGTGAATCAACCAAAAACAAGAGTAAAAGCAACGATTTCAGGGAAATCTTATACGATTATTGGTCGTAAGTCGCAACAAGAAATGCAAAGTATTGTGCGTGTCTTACAAGAACAATTAGATCAAATCACTCGAGTATCTGACAAATTGTCGACGGAAGAAGTGGCGCTTCTTGCAGCCATCAACGCCATCTCGAATCAATTTGAAAAGCAAGAAGAAGTGGTCGCATTGAAGAAACGTGTAGAGCAGTTGGAAAAAGAATTGCGCTCCGTTCAACATAAACGCCCTTCGATTGATGCAAATAGAAAACAAGAATTAGAAAAACAATTTGAATTACAACAAGATTTGTTGAGAAGGTAGGTTTCAATGGTAACGTTAATTATTTTATTTTATTTATTAGTTGGTGTGTATACCGGAATGCGCAGAGGATTAACTTTACAACTCGTATATATCGCAGGATACTTCATCACATTCTTAGTTGCGATGTTCACTTACGAAGGACTCGCAAAATTCTTATCGGTGTATATCCCATATCCATCATACATTCCTGGAAATCACTTAGCGATTTTCACAGAAGCCCAAGCGATGTCACTCGACCAATCATTCTATAAATTGGTTGCATTCCTAGTCATCATGATTCTTGGATGGTTAGTGGTTCGATTCCTTGGATATGTCGCTAGCGAATTAACATTCTTACCGCTATTGAAACAATTCAATACGATCGGTGGAGCAGCACTTGGATTCTTAATGAACTACTTATTCATTTTCTTTGTACTTTACGCAGTAGCGATGATTCCGATGGCACCAGCACAAAAGATTATCGAAGGCGGATTGCCAAACTTCATCATCACGAAAACACCAATTGTGACGCCAATCGTTTCAAGTTGGTTATTACCTAAATAAAACCTCGAAGCGTGGAACAAACTTGTTCCACGTTTTTTAAGAAAGAAGGACTGTTATGAATTCGAAAATCGAAAAGGTTTTAGAATTTTCAAAAATTAGAACACAACTGGCTGAATATGCGACTTCCGAAAAAGGAAAACAAATGATTAAGGAACTTCCTATTGAAGTTGATGCAAAGGCCATTCAACATAAAATCGAAGAAACAACAGATGGAGTGGAGTTACTCCGTCTCAAACAAGGAATTCCAATTCCACGATTGAAAGATATAAGTTTTGCCTTGAAACGTCTAGAGCTAGAAGCAGAGCTGAATGGACGCGAATTAAGTGATATCCTGCGTGTTTTAACGACAACACATGAAGTAGAACGTTTCTTTGAAAAAGTCGAAGAAGAGGAAATCTCATTAAAACGTGTGCCTCGTCTTGTCGAAAAACTAGAGAGTATTCCAGATGTGACAAGCGAATTAGAAGCCTCTATTCGTGAAGATGGATATGCCCTACAGAAAGTGCTTTCCAATAGATGGATTGAGTTCAAGAAATATCATACAATTATAGTTACGGGTGTTGCTGGTACGGGAAAGTCTCATCTTATAGGAGATATGGTGACCCAGCGCAAGCGTGCTCATGAACCGTCTATACTACTTTTGGGGCAACATTTTACGCTATCATCTGATCCTCTTTCCCAAATTCGAGAGTTATTGGATATAAAATGTAGAAAGGAAAAATTACTAAAAGAACTCGATAATTATGGTAAGAGAATAGGGGAGCCTGTAGTGTTATTTATTGATGCAATTAACGAAGGAGCTGGTGATGAGTTATGGAGCAAATTTCTGTTGGATTTTCTGCAAAGTATAGACTCATGTGAGTATCTGCGTC
>CALJSD010000012.1 GCA_937976325.1 uncultured Carnobacterium sp. | reverse complement strand
CGAACGTATCTTGAAACGTGCCATTCAATTATTAAAATCTAAAAAAGAACAATAGGAGGTTAGTACAATGTTTGCAGGTTTAGAAAACACGATGGGCCGCGTGGCAGAACGTCTTAGCACGAATAAGGTGCTAGTTGCGATTCGTGACGGGTTCTTAGTCGGTACACCATTAATTATCGTAGCATCCATTTTCCTTGTAATTGCCAACTTCCCAGTACCAGGGTATAGCGACTTTATGGCGCAATTCTTCGGCAAGGGTTGGGAAAACTCGATGGATGCCGTGATTGATTCAACGTTTAGTATTTTAGCAGTTTTAGGGGCAGTTGGTATCGGGTATTCTTATGCCAAACAATTAGAAAGTGATGCCATTGCGGGTGGAGCTTTATCACTTGTCTGCTACCTTATCATGACTCCAAAAGTTCACCCAAAATTTGTGAATGAAGCCGGTAAAGCATTTAGTGGTTTTGCCCTCTCAAACCTTGGTTCTGCAGGGGTGTTCTTAGCGATGATTACTGCGATTGTGTCAGTAAAAATCTTTGTAACGATTCAGAAAAAAGGATGGGTTATCAAACTTCCTGATGCAGTGCCACCAGCAGTTTACCATTCATTTGCAGCTTTAATTCCTAGTGCGTTTGCGATGTTCTTTGCATTTGCAATCTATCTCATCTTCTCATTAACAGAATATCAATACGCACAAACATTTATTTATAAAGTGTTACAAGCTCCGTTAGAAGGATTCGGTCAAACAGTATTCTTCGAACCAATCTATCAATTCCTATCAACTCTATTCTGGTTCTTCGGAATTAATGGTCCAGCTGTAACAAATACAGTATTTAACCCAATTCACTTAGTATTAACAAACCAAAACTTAGAAGCATTTAAAGCAGGTCAACCATTACCAAACATCTTCACTGGACCTTTCGGGGACTTCTTCGGTAACTTCGGTGGTGGAGGTAGTACATTATCTCTTGTATTCTTAATGGTCTTCCTTGCTAAATCTGAACGAATGAAGAAACTCGGTCGATTGGCTTTAATCCCTGGTATTTTCGGTATCAACGAAATGGTTACATTCGGTTTACCAGTAGTATTAAACCCAGTTATCGCGATTCCATTCTTATTAACACCACTTGTAAATACAATCTTAGCAACAATCGCTACAATGGTCGGAATTATCCCTTATACAACAGGGGCATCTCTTCCATGGACAACACCATTCTTCTTCTCAGGATGGTTATCAACAGGTAGTATCGTAGCCGGATTCTTCCAAATCTTCTTGATTATCTTAGGCTGCTTGATCTACTTCCCATTCTTCAAAGCATTGGATAACCAATACTTGAAAGAAGAAGAGGGCGCTAGCATGTTAACAGGTGATGAATTAGACGACGTTGACTTAAACGACTTATCATTTGATGACTTATAAAATGACAAACGCATAAGTCACAAGATTTCATAACATTGGGTGGCATGCGAGAACGGATGCCACCTTTTTACATAGAAAGGGGTGAACAGATGAGAACACTATTATTATTCGACCAAGTTCAAGCAGGATTCGGCGGGAAGGAACGTGGCGATACAGAATTAGGCCTTGAAAAAGGTGGGGTTGGTTCTTATTTAATGTTCAAAGACGACTTCGAAAAAGCAGGACTCACAGCTCTTGCGACAATTTATTGTGGTCCGGATTATTTCCAAGCGCATAAAGAAGAAGTGATTCATAAAATCAAAAATCTGATTTTAAAAACGAAAGCAGAAGTGCTGTTTGCAGGGCCATGTTTTAACTACGGAACCTATGCGCAAATGGCGGCAGAAATTGCGTTAGCCATTCAAGAGCAAACCGACTGCAAGCCTTATGTCATTTGTTCGAAAGAGAATGAAGACACCATCGCAGCCTATAAAGATAAAGTCGTCATGCTAGAAATGCCGAAAAAAGGCGGCGTGGGCTTACGCGAAGCATTAGGCGGAGCCGTTGCGATTATTAGCGGAACTAAAGACGAAAGTGAACAACGATTTCAGTAAAAGAGGTGACAGAGAATGTGGGGTATGATTGCGACATGGAGAATGGCGCTCGAAGGAATCCAGAAGGTGACCCTGAATTTAGAAGCGGGCGGGACTGCAGGAGATGCCATCGAAGGCGCGATTAAAGAAGTGGAGGACTTCCCTTACTTTAAATCTGTTGGATATGGCGGACTTCCAAACGAAGAGATGGAAGTGGAGTTAGATGCCGCTTATTTAGATGGATCGACGTTTGATTTCGGTGCGGTTTGCGCGTTGAAACAGTTCGCCAATCCCATCTCGGTGGCGCGTGCCTTAAGCGCGTATAAAGTGAATAATGTGTTGGTCGGAGAAGGGGCAGCAGCCTTTGCGAAGGCTCATCATTTCGAAGAAAAAGACATGCTGACGGACCGTGCGAAGATTCATTTCCATAACCGATTAAAAGACATCGAACGCGAACAGCTCACACCGTATGCTGGACATGATACGGTCGGTATGGTGGGATTGGACGCGGCTGGAGATATGGTCGCAGGAACATCAACGAGTGGACTCTTTATGAAGAAACCAGGGCGTGTTGGGGACTCTCCATTTATCGGTTCTGGATTATATGTCGATAGCACGATTGGTGGTGCCACAGCAACTGGCCTAGGCGAGGACTTGATGAAGGGCGTAATTTCATATGAAATCGTTCGTCTGATGAAAGAAGGCCTTAGTCCGCAAAAGGCGTGTGAGAAAGCCGTGTGTGACCTTGCAGAACGGTTGAAGAGAGCGCGTGGTGAGGCAGGAGATATTTCTGTAGTGGCCATGAATGCCAAAGGAGACTTTGGGGCAGCTTCTAATATCGAGAATTTCTCATTTGTCGTTGCCACAAGTACGCTAGAATCAACAGTATTCCGTGTGCATCCGCAAAGTGATGGCACGATGTGTCATGAATTAGCGACAAAGGAATGGCTTGAAGCGTATTTAGAAGAGCGCATGAAGCCGTTGGAGGTCAAAGAATGAATCAAGAAGAATGGATTGCGGAACTAAAAGGCATTCAGCCCGCACTATTTGAAGGCCTAAGACGAATGGTCGCTATCCCAAGTATTCGAGGAGAAGCAGAAGAAGGCGCTCCGTTCGGAAAGGGACCTAGACAAGCGCTTGATGAAGTGCTTGCGATTGCCAGTGAACTTGGATTTCAAACGAAGAATATCGATAACAAGATTGGATACGCGCAGTACGGAGAAGATCGACCAGATGGCGCGTACTATGGCATCTTTGGTCACGTAGATGTGATGCCGCTTGGAGAGGGATGGATTTCTCCAGCACTGGCACTGACGGTTCGTGACGGAAGACTATACGGGCGAGGAACTTTGGACAACAAAGGGCCAATCCTGTCGAACCTTTACGCGCTATATGTGTTGAAGGAAAAAGGTGTGACCTTTGATCGACCGGTCCGGATTGTCTTTGGGACGAATGAGGAGACAGGATTTGGATGCGTGAAGCACTATTTAACCAAAGAAGTGCCACCAACATTTGGATGGACGCCAGACTGTAAATGGCCAGTTGTCTACGGAGAACGCGGTCGTCTCAGAGTAAGATTGTCTCTCCCTTCGGATAAAGTGGCCGGATTGTATACATTTGCCAACGAAAAACTTCTCCATACAAACCATCGCGGGGAAGAACTGGGCATCGCCTATGAAGATAGTGACTTCGGGATGATGCAACTGCGCGGCGAAACGTTTGGACTCGAAGACGGTCGTCATTACGTTGAATGGACGATGTGCTATCCAGCAAGTTGCACAAAAGACGAGTTGGTTGAGAAAATCAATGCGCATGTGCCAGAAGGTGGCGTGCTAGACGTGATTTCGCATTGGGACCCAGTACTCTATGATAAGGATTCCGCTTATGTGCAAGCCTTGCAAAAAGTGTACACGGATATCACGCAGAGCGATAGCGTTCCAGTGACGACAACGGGTGGAACTTATGCTAAAATCATTCCAAATATCATTGCGTATGGGCCAAGTTTCCCAGGGCAAAGAGACATTGCGCATTTGCCAAACGAATGGATTGGGATTAAAGACTTAGAAACAGATACGATTATTTACGGATTAGCGCTACTCGCATTGTCGCGCATGAAAGAAGGGACGGTATGACAGTAGAAGTATGTGCTGGAAGCATCGCAGACTGCCAGATTGCAGAGCGTGCGGGTGCTGACCGCATTGAATTGAATAGCGCGCTTTTCTTAGGAGGATTAACGCCAAGCATCGGGACCTTGCAAAAAGTGCTCGATTCTGGAGTGAGCCTTCCGATTGTCTGTATGGTTCGTCCTCGCGGTGCAGGATTTTGCTACACGAAGGAAGAATTTGAGAGCATGCTCATCGATGCAAAACTCTTATTAGAAGCAGGTGCGAAAGGGTTAGCGTTTGGATTTCTATTAGAAGACCGGACGATTGACTGGAATCGTACGAAGCAGATGATTGAGTTGTGTCAGAAATATCATGCCGAGAGTGTGTTCCATAAGGCGTTTGACCTTGTGCCGGATGTGAATAGTGCCATTGAGGGCTTAATCAAGCTAGGATGCACGCGCATTTTAACAGGGGGACAACAGGCGCACATTGAAAAAGGAATTCCGCTCTTAAAAGACTTGCAAGCTCGCTACGGAAGTCAGATTGAACTGCTTTGTGGCGGCGGTGTCACGAAAGAAAATGTGCAACACTTAATACAGGAGACGGGGATTTCGCAAATCCATGGAACGTTTAAGACGTGGAAGACGGATCCGACGACTGCAGGCGAGGGGCTCAGCTATGCCTATCATGAAAATGGAGATTACGAACAGACGGATGAAGCGTTGTTGAAAGAAGTAGTGGCGCTTGTTCGCGGACAGGAGGAAACGAAATGAGTAAACGATTGTTAAATTGTGTGGCCAGTGATTTCAGAAAAATGACCGGAAAGGAACTGAAAAAAGCGATTGAAGCCGCAGAAGGAAGAACAGTCTGCTGTGAAACGGTATGCGTGAGACCTACTTTCTTAAATGAATTATCCAACGCAGAAATCGCAAAGGCATTCGGTGGGGATATGGTGCTCTTAAATGGATTCGATTGCTTTGATCCGCTCATCTATGGGGCTGAAGAAAGCGAAAATCCAGTGCAACGCGCGAAAGAACTTAGCGGTTTGCCAATTGGAGCGAACTTGGAACCAGTGGATATGAATGCGGAGATGCTAGAAACACGCATCGAAATCTCACCAGGTCGTACATGTACGGTAGAAACGGTGAAACGTGCCGAAGAACTTGGCCTTGATTTTATCTGCTTAACCGGAAATCCAGGAACAGGGGTAACCAATGAAACGATTGAAGCGTCCCTTGCCATGGTGAAACAACACTATTCAGGGCTTGTGATTGCTGGGAAGATGCACGGAGCAGGCTCGAAGGAACCTGTGATGAACGTGGACATCGCAAAACGCTTCATTAAAGCAGGAGCCGATGTGATTCTTGTTCCAGCGGTTGGAACGGTGCCAGGGTTTACGGACGCAGAACTGGTGGAAATTGTGAAAGAGGCGCATGCCAATGATGCACTTGTGCTTTCTGCGATTGGAACAAGCCAAGAAGGTTCTTCAAGAGAAGTGATTGAACAAATTGCCATCCGTAATAAAGTGGCCGGTGTGGATATTCAACATATCGGGGACGCAGGATACGGCGGTTTAGCGACAGTGGAAAATATTTACGCATTGTCAGTTGCGATTCGAGGGGTTCGTCATACAGTAGCTCGTATGGCTCGCTCGGTGGTTCGATAATTGAAAGAAAAAAAGAACAGCACACTAGCTTAAGGCTGGTGTGCTGGTTTTTTGTGTTCTGTCTTTCTGCCTGTGAAGTTGAACTCGACCTCGCATTTATAATTAGTGAAGTTGAGCTCGGGCTCACAGGACTGACGTCCACTTCCTGATATGTCCGCACGACTCGTTCCGAGTCCTTTGCGTCATATCAGTCCAGTGATTCAGTCCTGAGCGTTCGCCCTCGTATCCTATAAAATAGGTGCGAACAATCTCGCGAATTTCTGTTTAAATCTTTTCCAGCGGTCTTGTTTTTCGAAGTATTTTTCGTTGGCGATGGTACAGTTTTTCAGGTCGTGCAGGAATTCCTCTTCGACTTTTTTAGCGAACTGTTCGTTATAAACGAAGGCATTCACTTCGAAGTTTAAGCGGAAACTTCTCATATCGAAATTCGAAGTCCCAACAGTTGCCATTTCACCATCGACGACCATTGTCTTGGCATGAAGGAATCCTTTTTGATACACATAGATTTTCACGCCCGCCTTGAGTAATTGGCTAGAATAGTATTCTGTTGCACGGTAAACGACTGGATGGTCCGGCTTACATGGAATCATCACGCGCACGTCTACTCCAGACATCGCGGCAATACTTAGCGCCTCTTGAATACTCTCATCCGGGATAAAGTATGGAGTTTGAATCCACACTGATTTCTTCGCCATTAAAATCATCTTCACAAGGCCAAACTTGATTTTCTGAACATCGCTATCTGGACCAGTTGAGACGATTTGCATCGTATTTTCTCCCTTGGTTTCAGTTAACGGAAAATACTCCGGAATAAATTCACGTCTATTTTCCTCTTTAACCGCGGCATTCCAATCGACTAAGAATCGCGATTGCAATGAATAGACCGCATCTCCGGCAATGCGAATATGCGTATCACGCCAAGCACCAAGCGGTCCTTTGCCTAAATATTCATCACCGACATTAAAGCCGCCAACATAGCCGATTTCACCGTCAATGACCACAATCTTACGGTGGTTACGGTAGTTAATACGCCAGTTGATAAACCCAAGTGTGTACCCGAAGAAGGCAACAGACTGACCGCCTGCTTCATGCAGCTTATTCCAAAATGAATTGCGTGTCATACGTGACCCTAGGGCATCATAAATGACAAGCACTTCGACCCCTTGTTGGGCTTTATCGATCAAGAGTTGCATGATTTCTTCGCCAATTTCATCTTGGTTGAAGATGTAATAGAGCAAGTGAATATGATGTTTAGCGTTTCTGATATCTTCTTTTAGACAGTCAAACTTCTCTTGTCCGTCCACAAAAATCTCTACATCATTATTCTCGGTAATAATCGCATCATCGGCTTCAAGGAAGAAAGATGCCAGATCTTCTTGGTACGGGTTCTTAAAGCGGAATTTCGCAGGTCCGATTTTTTCCTTCGTATAGGCCAAGTCTCGTTGCTGCTGCTCGACTAATTCTTGCAGGCCGACTGTTTCTTGAGCGCGCAAATTAAAAATGCGTTTTTTACGGATGCGTCGTCCAAAGAAGAAGTAGATGATAAATCCGATGACCGGTAGCATCACGAGGACAATCAGCCATCCCCATGTCGCAGCAATTTCACGAGGCTCACGAAACACCGTGATAATTGCGGCAATGGTATTGAGTAAAATGATGATATAAAGAATCGAACTAATAAATGCCATTGGCTCTCCTCTCAAAATTGAAAGAAAAAAGACCGCGACGAATCAGGGTCTTTCTCTTTTTTCTATTAATCGTTTAATAAATGTGATTGTTCGCGACGTGATAAGAAACGTGTTCCTTTTGGAATATATAGCGAACGTTTCACGTAAATTGGTGTTACTAAAAGTACAAGTGTCACTACTAATGTCACTACAAAGTTCATGCCAAAGCCGAAGAAACCTTGTGCTAAGGCTACTTTATCAGCTGAGAATAACGATGGTGCACCAATCGCTGTACCAATCGCATGCATACCATAGCTCACAAATGTTGCAATCAAGCTTGCTGTAACGACATTTAATGTTGTTGAAGACGTACGAGCGTTGAAGGCTGTACGAACCGTGTTACGAGCAAAGAATCCTGCAACACCTACGAATCCGTATGCCATTACAGAATCGTGGAAAGGAACCATAAAGTATCCTGCTCCACTTGGATGAATGAACATATGGATGACACCAAACAAGGTGCTCGCAATACATCCCCATACTAATCCGCGACGTAATGCCACGAAGATTAATGGGATAATCGCAAGGTCTACGACAAATGGAAGTGCCTCTTGTGGGATAAACGATAATACCGCACTCACCACAACGGCTCCAAGTACTTCCAGTAAGATTTTAACTGCTTTTGAATTCATTCTAATCTCCTTAAATTCAATTATTTCTTATAGTTCGAAGCTTCCATAATCATCGGAAGGATGACTGGGCGACGTTTTGTTTTATCGAATAAGTAACGACTTAACGCGTCTCTGACTTCTTGTTTTAGGCGTGGCCATTCGAAATCATCACTTGCTAAGTTTTCTTCGACAACATCTGTCACAATTTTTTGCGCTTCTGTTAAGAGTTCTTCACTTGTCTTCATATACACGAATCCGCGTGAAATAATTTGTGGTCCGCTAAGAATTTTTCCTAGACGTCTTGAAATCGTCACAACCGCAACGAACACGCCGTCTTCAGAAAGAATCTTACGGTCTTTTAGAACGATATTTCCGATATCTCCAACACCGATTCCGTCTACTAAGACATTTCCTGCTGGAACTTGTCCTGTAACGCTCATGCGGCCATTTTCGATTTCAACGACATCCCCTTTACCAGGAATGAAGATGTTTTTATATGGAATGCCTAATTCATTGGCGAGTTCTGCATGCGCTAATAGGCTGCGATACTCCCCTTGAACTGGGATGAAGAATGTTGGTTGAAGTAAGTTCATCATCAACTTCAAGTCGTTTGGAGTTGCGTGACCACTTGATTTCTTGCTGTTAGCCATTTCGAACACTTCCGCATCCGCACGGTAGATTAAGTCTTTAGTGCGCGCGATTTGTGTTTCCATTGCTACAGATGGAGTTGTTGCGATATACACTAAGTCGCCTTCGTGTAAGTTCACTTGACGGTGACGTCCAAGCGCCATCTTTTGCAAGGCTTTAATTGGCTCTCCAGCATTTCCAGTTTCAAGGATGACTAATTCATCATCGGCTAATTTCTTCATTTGATTGAAGTTTACGATTAACTCTTTATCTGGAACCGTTAATTTATTTAAGCTTAATGCGATATTGACGATTTCTTCAAGCTCAGATCCTGTTAGGAAAATCTTGCGCCCTGACTCGTAAGCAGCATTAATGACTTGTTGAATACGTAAAATATTACTTGCAACGCAGGCAACGATAATACGGCCTTCTGCATTGAGGAATGTTTCCAACATCGTTTCAGCTACTTTACGGTCGCTGACGTTTTCGACTGTGCTTTCTGCGTCACTTGAATCGCTAAGTAGTGCTAATACATAATCTTCACCGACATCGGCGATACGTCCAAAGTTTGTTTGATATTCCACTGCAGCACTTTGATCGAACTTGAAGTCCCCAGTGTACACAATATTTCCTTCGCTAGTTTTAATCACAATCGCTAATGAATCTGGAATTGTGTGCGTTGTTTTGAAGAACTTCACAGTCGCTGTTGGAAAATCAATCTCTGTATTTTCTGTTACTTCATGATAGTCGTCAAATCCTTTCACGATATTTGAAGATTCTACATAGTATTTTGCGAGAGCAATCGTTAATTTTGAACCGAATACCGGTGCGTCGATATTTTGTAAGAAATAAGGCAAGGCTCCTACAGCATCGGCATGTCCGTGCGTTAAGAAGACCCCTGCAATACGGTCTCTATTTTCTTCTAAGTATGTGAAATCAGGAATGACAACATCAATCCCTAATAGTTCATCTTCTGGATAGACAAGACCGCAATCTAAAACGAAGATCTCTTCTTCCACTTCAACGGCATATAAGCTCTTACCGTTTTCTCTCACACCACCAAGTGCGATGATTTTAATTGAACTCATGGTTTACCTCTCATTTTCTATTATTTAAATTGATTCCTCTGGGCAGATTTTTCCACCCTATATACTCTATAAGAATATCATATTTGTCCCTTTTTTGCGAATATCAAAGAATCTAGAAGTGCTCTATTGCTGTACTTTTTGAAGAAACAAAAAAGCCCCTGCAAAATGCAGAGGCTAGAATTGAAAGATTATTCTTTATCTTCTTTTGGTAATAATGCTTTACGTGATAAGTTGATACGTCCTTGTCCGTCGATTTCGATAACTTTAACAGTCACTTTGTCGCCTAAAGCAAGTACATCTTCTACTTTACCAACGCGTTCGTGTGCTAATTCAGAGATGTGAACTAATCCATCTTTTCCTTTAGCGATTTCTACGAATGCACCGAATTTTTCGATACGACGTACAGTTCCTTCGTACACTTGACCTACTTCGATTTCACGTGTTAAATCTTCGATGATTTCTTTCGCACGTTGGATCATAGCAGCATCTGTAGAAGCGATAGATACGTGACCTTCTTGGTCGATATCGATTTTAACACCTGTTTCGTCGATGATAGAGTTGATTGTTTCCCCACCACGTCCGATAACCACTTTAATCTTATCAGGGTGGATAGAAATCATTTCAATCTTAGGTGCATATGGGCTTAACTCTTTACGAGGTTCAGCAATTGTTGATGTTAATTCTTCAAGAATTTCAAAACGTGCTTTCTTCGCTTGTGTTAGGGCTTCACGTAAGATTTGTTCTGTAATTCCTTGAATCTTAATATCCATTTGAAGAGCTGTAATTCCGTCTTTCGTTCCGGCTACTTTAAAGTCCATGTCTCCTAAGTGGTCTTCTAACCCTTGGATATCTGTTAAGACTGTGTAGTTTGTACCGTCAGAAATAAGACCCATCGCGATACCTGCTACAGGTGCTTTGATCGGCACACCAGCAGCCATCAATGCTAATGTTCCCGCACAAATACTTGCTTGAGAAGAAGAACCGTTTGATTCTAATACTTCTGATACAAGACGGATTGTGTAAGGGAAGTCTTCTGGACTTGGAATCACTTGTTTCAATGCACGTTCCCCTAAAGCACCGTGACCAATTTCACGACGACCTGGGCTTCCAGCACGACCTACTGAACCTACAGAGAATTGTGGAAAATTGTAGTGGTGGATGAATCGTTTACCTTCTTCAATTCCTAAACCATCAATGACTTGATATTCTCCTAAAGGTGCTAATGTAGCTGAAGTTAATGCTTGAGTTTGTCCACGAGTAAATAAACCTGAACCGTGAACACGTGGTAATAAGTCAATTTCTGAAGATAATGGACGAATTTCGTCAATCTTACGACCATCAGGACGTACTTTTTCTTCAGTAATTAAACGACGTACTTCGTCTTTTTCTAAGTTATCTACTAATTGAGAAACTTGTTTTAGAAGTCCTGCTTTTTCATCATTTTCTTCTAATACGGCTTCGAAGTGCTCGATAGCTGTTTCTTTTACTTTTTCGATATTTTCTTCACGCGCTAATTTTTCTTCTGTTTGAATCGCGTGAACCATTGCTTGGCTGAATAAATCTTTTACTTGTGCTTCGATAGCTGGATCGAATGAAAGTAAAGTTACTTCCATTTTTTCTTTACCAACTTCGCGAACGATTTCTTCTTGGAAAGCTACTAATTTTTTAATTTCTTCGTGACCGAATAATAATGCACCAAGCATATCTTCTTCGCCCACTTCTTTTGCTGAACTTTCTACCATGTTGATGGCAGTTGCAGTACCAGCTACAGATAATTCGATATCCGAGTTTTCTTTTTGTTCTGTTGTTGGGTTAATCACGTATTCACCGTTGACACGACCTACGTCTACCCCAGCGATTGGTCCATCAAATGGAATATCTGAAATACATAATGCTAATGAAGAACCAAACATTGCTGCCATTTCTGGTGGGCAGTTAGGATCTACTGACATAACTGTATTTGTGATTTGTACTTCGTTACGGAAACCTTCCGCAAACATTGGACGGATTGGACGGTCGATTAAACGCGCTGTAAGAGTAGCATGTTCACTTGGACGGCCTTCACGTTTGATGAAGCCTCCAGGGATTTTACCTGCTGCATACATTTTTTCTTCGTAGTTCACTGTTAACGGGAAGAAATCTGTATCTTTTGCTTGTTTTGTACCAACAGCCGCTGTTAACACAACAGTATCACCGTAACGTACTAACACAGCACCATTGGCTTGTTTTGCTAATTGGCCGATTTCAACAGTTAATTGACGTCCGCCCCAGTTGTAGCTAAAAACTTTCTTTTCTGACATAACTAATCTCCTTTTCTCTTATTTGCGTATCTTCCAGACCTACTTTTAGAAATAAAAACGTTCGACGGGTTCAACCGCTTTTATTTCTAAAGTAAGATGACTCTAGAAGATACAAAGTTTGTCATACAGAGTCATTTTATCATATCTGCCCATTAAGTACTATTCTTTTGCGATAAAAAAAGACGAGTGGCCTTTCTCCCCATATGGCGAAGAAAACCACTCGTCTATTTTGTTGAATTTTATAATGTCACAACATTTCCTTGTTCGAAAATAGTGAACTCTTTTGTTTCAAGGTTTGCTTCTAAGCGTGCTTCGAATTCTCCTGAAGCGTCCTTACGTGTAATCACGATGGTGTTTTCTGTTGGTGTTTCTACTTCAAAAGAACCTTCTAAATCAAACGCTTTTGATGTATTTCTGAAGCGTAATAAGTTGATTAGTTTTTTCACGACTGGACGTTCTACTTCACGGTCGATTTCTTCTAATGTGTAGTAATGACGGTTGATGTTACGTCCTTCTTTTGAAGATTCTAATAACTCGATGTCATTTTCCCCAGCAAGTAATCCAACATAATATACTTGCGGAATACCAGGTGCAAAACATTGTAACACGCGTGATAATAAGTAACTTGCATCATCATTTCCTAAGGCACTGTAGTAAGTACTGTTGATTTGATAGATATCTAAGTTATTGTATTTTTCACTTGAGTAGATACGTTTTACGTTGGCACCTACTTCATATAATTTGTTTGAAGTGTAATCTAACTCTTCATCAGTTAATAAGTCTCTAGCATCTACTACACCGATTCCGTCATGCGTATCAAGTGTTGTAAATTGCTTCATTGGACTCATTGAAAGCCAGTTTGCTAAACGATTTGATTTACCTGAGTATAGTGAATATAAGACTACCATTGGTAATGCAAAGTCATATACGAAGTAATCATGATCAGCAATCTTCATTTGAATGGAATAGTGCTCATGAATTTCAGGAAGCAATTCTACTTGGTATTTCGCTGCTTCGTCACGCACTTCATTGAGCAGGTCCCAAATATCTGGTTCTACGAAGAAGTCGTTTGTATCAAGTTTCTTCACTGCATAAGCAAATGCATCTAAACGAATTAATGAGCAGCCGTGGCTTGCCATGTCTTTAATCGTTTCACGAATAAACTCTTTCACGATTTCTTTACGAACATCAAGGTCGATTTGCTCTTCCCCGAATGTGTTCCATACTTCTTCTGTTGTTCCATCGGCAAAATGAACCGTTTGGAATGGTGCTTTATCTTTACGTTTATAAATTAAGTCGATATCCGCTTGGTTTGGACGACCTTCTGGGAAAAACTCATGAATACGGATAAACATATCTTTGTAAGGTGAGTTCTCGTGATTTTCTTTAAAATCTTGGAAGAACTTAGACTCACGAGAAATATGGTTAATCATGAAGTCAAACATTAAATAATATTGTTCCCCTAGAGCATCCACATCTTCCCAAGTTCCAAGTGTTGGATCTACACGAGTGTAGTCGCTTGGAGCGAATCCTCTATCCCCTGTTGATGGGAAAAATGGTAATAAATGGACCCCACCAATGGCGCCTTGGAAATATTTATCCAAAACGCCTTTTAAGTCCTTCATATTACTTCCCATGCTGTCTGAGTAAGTGATCAGCATTGCTTCGTTTTTAATTTGCATGGAATTCACCGTGTCCCTTCATTCAATCGATTTATTTTAATTTCCAAATGTCACGGTTGTAGTCTTCGATTGTACGGTCACTTGAGAAGAAGCCAGCCATTGCGATGTTTGTCACCACTTTAGCATTCCATTCGTCTCTGTTTTCGAAATCGCGATACATACGTTCTTTTGTTTCAATGTAATCTTCTAAGTCTAATAATGTCATAAACCAGTCTTTTGTTGTTAATTCGTGGTATAGACGTTCTAGACGTTCTTTATTTCCAACTTCTAGTAGAGCGTCACTCTTCACGAATTCTACTAATGGACGGATAGCATCTCTCTTCGCAAATTCACTAGCGTTGTAGTCACCTTTTTCATAGTGTGCAATGACTTCATCACTCTTTTCACCGAAGATATAGATGTTGTCGTCACCCACAAGTTCGTGGATTTCCACGTTCGCACCATCTTCAGTACCAAGAGTTAATGCCCCGTTAAGCATGAATTTCATATTTCCTGTTCCGCTGGCTTCTTTTGAAGCAAGAGAAATTTGTTCAGAAATATTACATGCTGGAATTAAGTGTGTTGCCGCTGTTACGTTGTAGTTTTCAACCATTACGACTTGTAAGTGTGGGCTTACTTCTGGGTCATTTGCGATTAATGCAGATAATGAAAGAATTAA
>CALJSD010000011.1 GCA_937976325.1 uncultured Carnobacterium sp. | reverse complement strand
GTGAATTACTGACTCTAGGGTGTAACCCGTAGAGTCAGTTTGAAGCTTGGTAGGATTGAGACCTCGGCTCAATCCGGTGCCCCTTTATGACTATTATGAAGATATCCGGAGAATCTGTAAGATAGACGCAAGTCTATTCCTTTTCCATTTTTAGCACCTTCAGCACACAAAAAAGGAGGGGTTGCCCCCTCCTTTTTGATTATTCATTTTCTTCTATAACTTCTACTTCTTCTGAGTCCTCTGCAGCCAATTGCTCGAGTTCTTCCTCTGAAAGTTTTGTAACATGGATCTTACGAATACGATCATTCTCGATTTCCGTTGGTTGTAACATAAACTCTTCAAATCTCACCTTCACTACCTCATCATCATCTGGGAAGTAGCCAAGTTTCTCGATAATCGCACCCGCCATTGTGTCCACTTCATCAGACTCTAATGACGTTTGATAGATTTGATTGAATCGGTCGAGTGACATTCCGGCATCAATCACAGAATTGTTTTCGTCGATTTCTACGACTTCTTGTTCTTCTTCGTCGTACTCGTCTTCGATATCTCCGACGATTTCTTCAATCAAGTCTTCTAATGTAACAATCCCTTCAACTCCGCCGTATTCATCTTTCAATACCGCTAAGTGTTGACGAGTTTTTCTAAATTCTACTAATAAATCGTCCACGAAAATTGTTGATGGAACGAATACTGGCTCATGCGCTAAGGCACGTAACTCAATATTGTCGAATCCTTGCTCTTTGGCAGCACGGAAGACATCTTTTACGTGAATCACTCCGATTACTTTATCCTTATCTTCTTCGTAAAGAGGAAGACGAGAATAAGAACAGTTCAAGATAGTCTCTAAGTTCTCCGCTAAATCGTCATCCACGTCGAGCATTAATGTATCCGTACGTGGCACCATCACTTCACGTGCTAGTTTTGTATCTAGAGAAAGTACCCCTTGCATCATCGCGAACTCGGAAATATCAATCGCTCCGTCGTTACGGCTGTTAGCAAGTAAAGACTTCATCTCGCTTCTTGTTAATTTTTCTTCCACCCTTGTAAATTCAATAGGTGTAATTCGTTTTAATAATCCTGTTGAGAACGTCAAAATCCATACGAATGGTTTTGAAATCTTTTTGACAAACAAAATTGGTCCTGCAGTATATAATGCAATTTGTTCTGCTACTTGCAACGCCACTTGTTTTGGATATAATTCCCCAAATACTAAAGTAAGGTATGCTAGAACGACTGTCACAATCACAAGTGATAATGTTTCAGCTCCAGGAATATTTCCTAATAATGGTTGAATTCGTGAAGAGAAACTTGTTGCGGCAGACGCACTCGAGAAGAACCCTGCGAATGTAATGGCTACTTGAATCGTCGCGAGAAACTGATCCGAATTCTCTAATAAGCGCATTACCTTAATGGCTCTTTTATCTCCTTCTTGCGCTTTCTGTGCCATTTTCCCTTGGTTGATAGACACAAACGCAATCTCTGCTGCAGAGAAAAATGCATTTAATGCAGTTAATAATACAATGATTAAGATCTGGACTCCCAGCGAACTCCCATCTGAATCAGCTGTCATAATTTTGTTAACCCCTTTTAACTATAGATTTTACCTATTCTATGAATGGTATAGAGATATCATATCAGTTTTTTATGAAAAATCAAGATTTTCCCCTGTTTTGTAATGGTTCTTTAATGTTTAAAGCCCTTTCTAATGCATTTTTCAGAAAGATTCTTTTCGTTTTCTCATCATTTCCTAACTTTTCTAGTTACAATTTCGCTAAAAAGTGGTACTATTGTAATGAAACCAATCTCAAGGAGGAATGAGTATGTTATTAAAATCTCTTGTAGTTCCAAAAAAGAGTCTAACGGTCGTTAAAGAATCTTGCACGTTAGAAGAAGCGATTAAGATTTTAGAAGAATCAGGATACCGCTGTGTTCCTGTATTAGATGAAACGGAAACGTTCTTTAGAGGGAACATTTATAAAATGCATATCTATCGCCACAAAGCAAACGGTGGAGATATGAGTCTTCCAGTTACTCATTTAATTAAAAACTCGACTAAATTCATCAGCGTGGATAGCTCTTTCTTCAAAGTGTTCTTCACGATTAAAGAATTACCATACATTGCCGTGTTAGATAAACAACAACGTTTCTACGGAATCTTGACACACAGCAGCTTACTTAGCATGCTTCAAGAATCATGGAACGTGAAAAACGGTTCTTATGTATTAACGATTATCTCTGGCGGTGAAAAAGGCGCACTTGCGAATATCTCTAAAGTGATTAACAAGTATGCTTCTATTGCTAACGTAATGACTATCGATACTGAGAAAGATAAAAGCTTACGCCGTATCTTGGTGACATTGCCAGCAGGCGTGACAAAAGATACCGTACAACAAATCATCGACGCCCTCGAAAAGAAAAACTATTCTGTTGCGGAAGTAGAAGATTTACAAAACAACTAGGATACGAGGCAGAAAGACAGAAGCTAGAAAAAGACTCGCAGTGCGAGTCTTTTTTGCTTCGTAGTCTTTCGTCCGCACAGTTTATTAGACTTTCTTGAATCACGAGTGATGAAA
>CALJSD010000010.1 GCA_937976325.1 uncultured Carnobacterium sp. | reverse complement strand
ACGCCTCTTTCTTCGCAGTGTCCAGATACGCTTCCACCACCATTACTTCGTAGTCGTTTGATCCTACAACGCCCATCATATTCCATTTGACCTTATCGCCATTGATGGTCGCAGCATCCATGTGAATCGCCTCGTGCAAGGCCTCGAAATGCTGCCCAGTCGACGCATTCCACCGCTTCATAAAGTCGCTAAATCCAGTCGCATTAAAACGAACCAAGAGCTCCAAGTCCGAATAGGCATTGTCGATGTCATCCTTGTCGCTTGGATATTGCGCAAACATCTCGTCACGCACCTTCTTGGCCGCGGCTAACCCTTCCGTAATATCCGCATCCTTGGCCGCCACATTATACGATAAGAGCAACATCTCAAAATACGTCGCATGCTCCGTCTGGGCTACCGTCGTCGGTGCCACCGTCGTCGCTTGAACCGTCGTAGGCGCCTGTGTCGTCACTTCTTCTGGCTTCTTGTTGCATGCTGCAAGCGCCAACACACAAAGCGCTGATGCTAGGATTTGTCTTCTCATCATACTCTCTCCTCCAATCATGAAAACCTTCTCTATTCAAGATTATTATAGCATAGGTGGGCTAAAAAGACTGTATGACTTATGAATCTTATAAAAACAAGGGATTCCCAATATGTTGGAAATCCCTTGTTTTATTTATATTTATGTGGTCGTTTATACTTGCGTTTACTTTTTAAATTTTCTAATTCCTCATGTATTAATTTTCGGTTTTCTATTCCCTCATGCATTAGTTTCCGATTTTCTAGTTCCTCGTTTATTAGCAAAGGGAGAAACACTTTAATTTGATCCAGTAGTTTTTTACGAGTTATCCAATTCCATGAATATACTAACACAAACCATATCAACCACGCAAAAACAGATAATTGAATGATAATTAATATGTCTTGTAAGGTTTGGAAGTCATTAAATAAGTATCCTAGTACGATAGGAATTAGAAAACCTACAACTTTTGGTATCTTATCAATTAAATAATCTATCTGAAATTCTGAATTTCCTCCAAAGTCATATGGATACAAAAGGTAAAGATGCATTTTCTTCAGAAAATCATCATCGA
>CALJSD010000009.1 GCA_937976325.1 uncultured Carnobacterium sp. | reverse complement strand
ACAGAAGCTCCAACAACAGTAACGACTACAACGGAAGCTCCAACAACAGTGACAACTACGACTGAGGCACCTACAACTGTTACAACAACAACAGAAGGACCAAGTACAGTAGTGACAACTGAAAATACAACAACTACTGAAGAAAAACCTGAATTACCAAATACAGGTACAACAAACTACAATCTTCTAGTTGTAATCGCAAGTGTGTTATTAGTTGGCGCATACGCAATTGTTCGTAAAGAAGTAAAATAATAGAATAAAATCCTCTTGAAGAAAGTCTAAGTCCTTGAACTTAGGCTTTTTTCTTATGTTTGAAAAAAATGTTCATATAATAGTAGTTTTTGCTATCTTTTTTTACAATAAATGCTATAATGAGAAAGTTAAAAATGATATTCCCGAAAGGATACACACTGTGTAGATGCCTTGTAACCGGAATTGAATGGGGGAAAAAGAAATGGAAAAAATTTTATTTACATCGGAATCCGTAACAGAAGGACATCCCGATAAAATCGCAGACCAAATTAGTGATGGTATTTTAGATGCCATTCTTGCTCAAGATCCAACAGCTCGTGTAGCCTGTGAGACAGTAGTAAACACTGGTTTAGTCGTATTAGTAGGAGAAATCACAACAAGTGCTGTTGTCGATTATCAACAAGTAGCTCGTGATACAATTCGTAAAATCGGTTATACAGACCGCAAATATGGATATGATGCAGATTCAGTTGCTGTATTAGTTTCACTCGATAAACAATCACCAGATATCGCAATGGGTGTTGACGATGCATTAGAAACACGTGGACAAGCAGAAGAGTTTGGAGCAGGAGACCAAGGATTAATGTTTGGTTATGCAACAAACGAAACTGAATCATATATGCCATTACCAATTGACTTAAGTCATAAGTTAGCTTACCAACTTGCAAAAGTTCGTAAAGAAAAACAATTAGATTACTTAGGACCAGATGGTAAAGTTCAAGTGACAATTGAATACACACCTGAACACCAAGTAAAACGTATCGACACTATCGTTGTAAGTACACAACACGATGAAGAAATTTCTCAAGAGCAAATCAGAAAAGATGTATTAGAGTATGTTGTAAAACCAGTCGTACCGGCTGAGTTATTAGACGACGAAACTCGTTACTTTATTAATCCAACTGGTAAATTCGTTATCGGTGGACCTGTAGGAGACTCTGGTTTAACAGGACGTAAAATTATCGTTGACACTTACGGTGGTTATGCGCGTCATGGTGGTGGAGCTTTCTCTGGTAAAGACTCTACAAAAGTAGACCGTTCTGCAAGTTATGCAGCTCGTTACATTGCTAAAAACGTCGTAGCAGCTGGTCTTGCTGATAAATGCGAAATCCAATTAGCCTATGCGATTGGGGTAGCACAACCAGTTTCTATCGCTGTAGATACATTCGGTACGAACCATGTTCCAGAAGATAAAATTATCGAAGTCATCCGTAAAGAGTTCCGCTTAACTCCAAAAGGAATTATCGAAACATTAAACTTACGTAGACCAATCTACCAACAAACAGCCGCTTATGGTCATTTCGGTAGAACAGATATTGAACTTCCATGGGAACAATTAAATAAAGTAGAAGAGTTAAAAGCTTATTTTGCTTAATCTATAATGAAGAAAGCCAACCTCATTGAGGTTGGCTTTTAGTTTGAAGTATAAAATTACCATATATGGTAATTTCTACTTTTTTTCTATGACATAACAAATTGGAGGACAGTTAATTTGATTGATGAATTGATATTTTAATACGGACCATTCCTTCTGCGG
This sequence comes from uncultured Carnobacterium sp., assembly GCA_937976325.1. Classification (GTDB taxonomy): domain Bacteria; phylum Bacillota; class Bacilli; order Lactobacillales; family Aerococcaceae; genus Granulicatella. The sequence continues at coordinate 4,193 of CALJSD010000009.1, read as the reverse complement.
AAGAGTCGTGAGGAGTTCTTCTACTGAATCCTTTTCTTCGATTCCACCATCATGGCCATAATAGGAAACGATGATTATTTTTCCGTTTTTCTCTAATCGATCTAGTAAAATGCGGATGGCCTCCAGAGTGGAAGAGGGAATTGTGATGATTTTTTTATCACTTCCTGGTAAATATCCAAGATTAAAAATTGCTAATCGAACAAAATCTTGATCATCTAAATAGTTCGAAATTTGAGCGTGAGAGTCCAAAATACAGGTCACTTTATGCTCTAAGTCATGGTTTTGTAATAATTGTCTTGTTTGTAAAATTGCTTGCTCTTGAATATCAAAAGCCAAAATTTTCGATCCTTTTTCTATATGTTGTGCCATGAAAAGTGTGTCATGTCCATTTCCTGCGGTTGCGTCGATAAAAATTCCATCTTCTAAATTTACAGAGAGAATCATTTCATGACTAAATTGCTGTGCATTTTTCAAAATAAGCACCTCTTAACTAAAATTTTACATTTTGTTACATAATTTTTACGGATATTAAGAGTATACGACTATTTGCGTGTTCGTGCAACGTTCCCCTACACAAACGAATTTATCCTACTATAATGAATAACGAATTAGATTTTACATGGAGGAAAAAAGGATGACAGAAACAAAACACGAAAGATATTTACGTTTGAAAAAGGAAAAACAAATGAAAGCTTTACAGGCTGCAAATAAGAACTTACAAAAGACAGTTGCAGTTGTTGGAGCGACGACAGTAGCGGGATTAGTACTTGCGCCAAAATCACATGCGTATACAGTAACTTCAAATCAAGTACAATCACCAGCACAACAATTCTTAAATAAAATTATTCCTGCAGCTCAACAAGCTACAGAAGGAAAAGATGTATATACTTCAGTAATGATCGCACAGGCAGCGCTAGAATCTGCATGGGGAACTAGTGCGTTATCTGCTGAACCAAACCACAACTTATTTGGTGTGAAAGGGAACTACAACGGTCAATCTGTAAACATGTATACATTAGAAGATGCTGGAGCGCAAAAATACTATGGTATTTACGATAACTTCAGAAAATATCCTTCTTACAAAGAATCTATGGATGACTATGTAGATAAAATCATCAATGGTATTAAAGGTGCTCCACTGTTCTATTCAGGTGCATGGAAGAGCCGCACAAACAGCTATCAAGATGCTACACGTTACTTAACAGGACGTTATGCAACAGATACAGCTTACTATGCAAAATTAAACCGTATTATTGAACAATATGGATTAACAAAATATGATAATGGAACTGCAACTGCAATTGCTGCTGGCATTGAAGAAAGAACTTCTTCAGTTGGTGGACAATACACAGTTCAAGCAGGTGATACCTTATACGGTATCAGCCGTAAAGCTGGTGTAAGTGTGGACCAATTATTAACTGTGAATGGTTTATCAACTTCATCAGTGATTCGTCCTGGTCAATCATTATCTTTAGGCACACCAGCAAAACAAACAAACTCTACAGTAGCTACAACAGTAAGCACAAAATCAGTTTCAAATACTGCTAAAGCAACTGCAAATGGATACTACACAGTTAAAGCAGGAGATACATTATATGGAATTAGCCGTAAATTTGGTATGAGTTTATCTCAATTAGTTTCAGCAAATGGAATTTCTACTTCAAGCGTAATCCAACCAGGTCAAACTTTACGTGTTGTAGGTGGCGAATCTGCATCAACAGTTGTTAAAACAAATACTGCTTCAACTCGTACAAGCGGAGGTAACTACATTGTACAACCTGGAGATACTTTATACAGTATTGCACGTCGTTCAGGCATGAGCTTAAACACATTATTAAGCATCAACGGATTATCACAATCATCAGTGATTTTCCCTGGACAAAGCTTAACAGTTGGTCAATCAGATGGACGTACAGTATCTGCTGGATACACACCATCTAAAACAACAGCGACTTCAACATCAACTTCTGGAACATATACAGTTCAAGCCGGTGATACTTTATACAGTATCGCTCGTCGTTCAGGCATGAGCTTAAATACATTATTAAGCATCAATGGATTATCACAATCTTCAGTAATCCGTCCTGGCCAAACATTATCTGTTTCAGGAAATGCTAGCCAAGCAACTGCTACACAAGTAAGCTACCAATCAGCTGGGTCAACATCTGGTAACGGTACTTATACTGTTAAAGCAGGAGATACTTTATACCGTATTGCTTACAACCACGGTATTTCATTAACAACATTGTTATCAATCAACGGCTTATCAGAAACAAGCACAATTCGTCCTGGTCAACAATTAGTAGTATCTGGTTCAGCAAAAGCAACAACTTCAACTACTAAAGCGACTACAGTAAGCTATTCAACTGGTGCATCAACTCACACAGTACAAGCAGGAGATACGTTATTCCGTATCGCTAAGAATAACGGATTAACATTATCTGAATTAAGAGCATTAAACGGCTTAACTTCAAACAACATCCGAGTTGGTCAAGTGTTGAAAGTTTCTAAATAATCTGCTAGAATAATACTCACAAAAGCAGATAGAGGAATAGTAAGTTTCTTTGATAGACTTAGAGAGTGCATGGCTGGTGAAAATGCATCATTTCAATAAACTGAACTCGCCTTTTAGCCGAACTCTGAACTGATAGTAAGAGTATCCGCCTCGCCCGCGTTACAGGTAAGATGAGTAAAATTATTAGGTGGTAACACGTATTGCGTCCTATCTGTCAATGACAGGTGGGGCGTTTTTTATTTTGAAAGGAGTGAATCAGATGACATTTAATCATCTAGAAATCGAGCCTAAATGGCAAAAATATTGGAAAGAACATCATACGTTCAAAACAACAGAAGATCCTTCTAAGAAAAACTTCTACGCGTTAGATATGTTCCCTTATCCTTCAGGACAAGGACTTCACGTAGGACACCCAGAAGGTTATACAGCAACAGATGCCATTTCTCGTATGAAACGTGCACAAGGATATAACGTCCTTCACCCAATGGGATGGGATGCATTTGGTCTTCCTGCAGAGCAATACGCTCTTGACACAGGAAATGACCCTGCAGAATTCACGAAAGTAAACGTTGCGAACTTCAAACGTCAAATTAATGAATTAGGGTTCAGCTATGACTGGGACCGCGAAATTAATACAACAGACCCAGATTACTATAAATGGACACAATGGATTTTCACTAAACTAGTGGAAATGGGACTTGCATATGAAGCTGAAATTCCAGTTAACTGGTGTCCAGCTCTTGGAACAGTACTTGCCAACGAAGAAGTGATCGATGGTAAGAGTGAACGTGGAGGACATCCTGTTTACCGTAAACCAATGAAACAATGGATGTTGAAAATTACAGCATATGCAGACCGCCTATTAGAAGATTTGGATGAGTTGGATTGGCCAGAAAGCATTAAAGATATGCAACGTAACTGGATTGGTCGCTCAGAAGGGGCTCAAGTTCGTTTCAACGTTAAAGGAACAGATGAAAGCTTCGAAGTCTTCACAACACGTCCGGATACATTATTTGGAGCGACTTACAATGTATTAGCTCCAGAACATGAATTAGTTCAAAAGATTGTCACTCCTGAACAAAAAGAAGCAGTAGATGCTTATATTGCTGCTGTTTCAACAAAATCTGACTTAGAACGTACAGAACTTTCTAAAGAAAAAACAGGGGTCTTCACTGGTGCATATGCAATTAACCCAGTGAACGGAAAAGAAATTCCAATCTGGATTGCAGACTATGTATTAAGTACTTATGGTACAGGTGCAATTATGGCTGTTCCAGCTCACGATGAACGCGACTACGAATTCGCTAAAGTATTTGGATTAGACATTATTCCAGTCATCGAAGGTGGAAACGTCGAAGAAGAAGCATACACTGGTGACGGTGTGCATATTCATTCAGAATTTCTAGATGGATTGAATAAAGCTGACGCGATTGCAAAAATGAATGCATGGTTAGAAGAAAACGGCGTAGGTGCAGCTAAAGTAAGCTATCGTCTACGCGACTGGTTGTTCTCTCGCCAACGTTATTGGGGAGAACCAATTCCAGTTATCCATTGGGAAGACGGTACTATGACAACTGTTCCAGAATCAGAATTGCCATTAGTATTACCAAAAACAGATAAAATTCGTCCTAGTGGTACTGGGGAATCTCCACTTGCTGCAATTGAAGACTGGTTGTAT
>CALJSD010000008.1 GCA_937976325.1 uncultured Carnobacterium sp. | reverse complement strand
AGGAAAGAAAGAGGCTTTCTTTGCAAAGCATACGCCAACAACCCGGAATTTAACTTGCTCAGAGTGTGGCCATAAAGGATTCTGTATCGAAATTTGGGACGGTGACCAAGCATGAGTGGATTTAATCAAATCGTTCTTGGACCAACCGCGATTCTGTCATTAATCGTGACGATTATTTTGCTTCTTTTGATAGGAATTTTACCTATTGTTTATTGGATGAGAAGTCATAAAGGTCAAGTGAAATTCAGTTATTTCATTGCTGGGGCATTAGGCTTTATTGTTTCTGCCCGTATTCTTGAATCAGTTTTCCATTATTTCTTTTTACTTGCAGATAATCCGATTTCTCAGTTTTTAAATGGAAATACTGTAGCGTTCGTCTTATATGGAATGCTGATGGCAGGGATTTTTGAGGAATGTGGTCGCTATATCGTGTTAAAATACATTATGAAAAAGCATCGTACGCGTGAAAATGCAGTTTTGTATGGAATTGGGCACGGAGCAATTGAAATTCTAACAGTTGTCCTTCCATCAATTCTGCTTTACTTTGTGATTGCGACATCGCTTCAGAATGGAAGTGTCGATTCTGCGCTAACCGCATTACATGTTACTGAAAAGAATGCAGCCTTCGCCATGCAAAGTTTTCAAGCTGCAGCACAGTTTAATGTTGAAACAGCTGTGATGACCGTTCTCGAAAGAATCAGTTCAATGGGAATTCATATTGGCTGTACCATCATCGTTTACTACAGTGTCATCGCAGAGAATAAAAAATATTTATGCGGGGCCGTTTTACTACATATGATGGCGGATTGCTTTGCGGCGCTCTATCAACGAAATGTCGTGGGAGCTGGAATCGCTGAAACTGGAATTTTAGTCATGGCAATCGTCATTGTATGGATTGCGACAAAAATATATAAAAAATTGGCATAACAAATCGTTGATGCAAAGGAGGAACGACAATGGCAACAATAGAAAGTGGAGCGAGATTCGGGATTCCGCTGGTGTTCTTGGTTAGTGGTGCGTTCATTGCGACATGTGTGCTTGTCATTTTCGTTCGCCGATGGACAGCCGCAAAACAGAGCGGAGGTCCGTTCATGGCAGCTTTTCATATCGCAAATGGAACATTTTACATTCATGTGGCGTTCTGTTTCAAAAAGCGTCGTATTCCTCTATCATCGATTCGCCGGATTTCGATTGATTTTATGCGAGGAAGAAAAGGTGGTGGCGCTCGTTATGTCGTCTTCATTGAACAAAAGGATGGAACTTCGACCATGTTCTTCATGGGAAAAAGCAAGGTCAATGATGCGTTGGTGAAGGAGTTGCCTCAAGCTGTGAAGCGATATCCTATTAAGGTTTCCCTAGAATAATTTGAAAAAGCAGTACCTATAGTAACATCTCACATTGCACGATGAGTGCATGAGTGCTATAATAGGTACTGCTTTTTATTGGACACGAATTGTTTTCAGAGAATTTACAAAAAATGAAAATTATTTACAACGGAAAGGGGAGAAAATAATGTCTACTCACAAAAAAGTATCACTTTCAGAAGTAAACCAATCGATTGATACGCCGAAGAATAATAATTTCTGGCAAAACTTAAAAGCCTTCTTAGGGCCTGGAGCGCTTGTAGCAGTAGGGTACATGGATCCAGGTAACTGGATTACTAGCGTGGTCGGAGGGGCTTCGTACAAATATACATTGCTCTTCGTAATCCTTATTTCGTCATTAATCGCAATGCAGTTGCAACAAATGGCAGGAAAACTTGGGATTGTAACGCGTATGGACTTAGCGCAAGCAACAGCCCATCACGCACCAAAATGGCTTCGTCACATTTTATGGGTGATTGTCGAATTAGCGCTGATGGCGACAGACTTAGCGGAAGTACTTGGATCAGCCATCGCCTTGAACCTCTTGTTTGGCATTCCAATCATGGGAGCCATCTTCATCACGGTTCTTGACGTATTCTTGCTTCTTGGAATTATGAAGCTCGGATTTAAGAAAATCGAAGCGATTGTATCGACATTGATTTTCACGATCCTCTTAATTTTCGTGTATTTAGTAGCGTTAGCCGAACCAAGTATCTCAGGTATTTTCACTGGATTCTTACCAACGGCGCAGTTATTTGATAAGACAACTCCTGGGCACGATAGCATTTTAACATTGGCGCTAGGGATTGTCGGGGCAACGGTAATGCCGCATAACTTATACTTACATTCGTCACTGTCACAAACGAGAAAAGTAGACTACACAGACCCAGACAACGTGCGTAAAGCGGTTCGTTTCATGACATGGGACTCAAACATTGAATTGAGCCTAGCATTCGTCGTGAACTCACTCTTATTAATCTTAGGGGCAGCGTTGTTCTTCGGACACGCATCTGAAATTTCTGCCTTCTCGCAAATGTACAATGCATTGCAAGATTCGAAGATTGCCGGTGCGGTCGCAAGTTCGACATTATCGACACTCTTTGCTGTGGCGCTATTAGCGAGTGGTCAAAACTCAACAATCACAGGAACATTGACAGGACAAATCGTGATGGAAGGTTTCTTACATATGAAACTTCCACAATGGATTATCCGTCTTGTGACTCGTTTATTCGCCTTACTACCGGTAATCGTCGTAGCGATGTTGTTCGGTTCGCAAGAAAAAACATTGGACCAACTCTTGGTTTACTCACAAGTATTCTTATCAGTGGCGTTACCATTCTCAATTTTCCCATTGATTTACTTCACTTCAAAGAAATCACTCATGGGCGAATTCACCAACGCCAAATGGAATACCTTCCTTGGATACGCCGTAGCCGTAATCCTAACCATCTTAAACTTCAAGTTAATTTTTGATTTATTCTAAAACGAAACGGGCATCTTCGGGTGCTCGTTTTTTTATATCCTTTTCCTAAATTTCACAGAGGTTTTATTGTATTTTTCTAGAGAATAGGATAGATTATAGTTGAGAGTTTGTAACCGTATACAAAACACAAGGGTGAAAGGGAGAAAAGAATGAAGAGTATTTCGAAAACAGTAACATTAGGACTTTGTGCAGCCGTGCTTATCGGCTTAGCAGGGTGCGGACAGACGCAAAAAGAAACGACGACACAGGCAACTCCAGAGACAACAACAGTAGCAGCCCAAACCCAGGAAGCACCTCAATGGGTTGCGACCTATACCAA
>CALJSD010000007.1 GCA_937976325.1 uncultured Carnobacterium sp. | reverse complement strand
TTTGGATTTACAGGCGATGGAATTGGACCGTGCTGAGATTTGCCCAGGTCTTATTGTGCTTTTATGCGAAACGGTGCTAAAGAAGTGAAACGTTAGTGAGTGCATAAAAAATAAAAAAACAGAAGTTAAGGTTCAACTCTTAACTTCTGTTTTCTTTTGATTTCATAAATACGTGTTGGATGATAAAGATAGCTGCGGTTACGAGCACTCCTACGATTACGGCGCTTTGTACGTTGTAAGGTGTTTGAGAGAGTGCACTTCCTAAATAATAAGTAACTTGGCTAAGAATCAATCCCCATATGATGGTAACAATATATTTCACGGACAACCCTTCTTTCATTTCCCATTATAGTACAAGCAAGATTCTTTTGACAATAGATGGGCCGAAAAACTTTCCAAAAGGGAGCGCGAATGGGGAAGATATGCTATAATAAGACGACTAATACGAGAGGAGGAACCCTATGACATTTACAACTTTACAAGTATTCAGTAGCTATTCATTACTTAAGAGTACGATTCGTTTAAATGAGTATGTTGCGACTGGAAAATTATTAGGTTATAAGCAACTTGCCTTAACGGATGATGGTGTATTGCACGGCGCAGTGGAATTTTACGAGCGCTGTATTCAAAATGGAATTCAACCGATTCTAGGATGTACATTTGAGGTTGCATGGAAGAGTGATGCTTCGAGAAAAGAAATGATTATCGTCTATGCAAAAGGTGCGAAGGGGTACGAATCCCTCCTGAAACTTTCAACCCTTTATCAACAAGGGCTTACTTGGACAAAGGAGATGACAGAGTGGATTGCCACTCATAGCGAAGACGTGAAAATCGTTCTTCCTCCGATGGATAGCGAGTGGGTTGCATCTCATTCTAAGGGCAGACTTGAAGCAGTTCTAGGAGCTGTGAAGGAAGAGTATGCTGGCGTTGAGATTGCTGTAGGGATTACTCGTGAAATGGTTGAACGCGGTGAGTTCGATACGATGCGTGCAGGGATTGAAGCTGCTGGTGTCATTCCAGTTGCCTTTAGTGTCTCGCGTTATTTAAATACAACGGATTATTTCCCATGGAAAGTGTTACAAGCGATTCGACTAGGAGAAACTCTTTCGTTTACACAAGAAGATGCAACAGGGAGCGAATCCTTACCTGAAGCGACTTCGATGACGAAGGTGTTCCAAACAGCAGTTGATGGAGTCCTTCTTTCTAACTTAGAACAATTTACAAAAGACTTAGTGGTGGAAATTCCTCTAAGAGATACGATGCTTCCACAATTCCCAGTGCCAGGTGGAAAGACGAGTGCACAGTTCCTTTATGAATTATGTGAGGCTGCGATGCTTGAGATGGGAGTAACGACACCTGTTTATGTGAACCGTCTTAGAGAAGAGTTGGCGGTTATTCATGAGATGGGATTTGATGATTACTTCCTTATCGTTTGGGATATTATGCGACATGCACGAGAACAAGGCATTCAAACAGGGGCTGGTCGTGGATCTGCGGCAGGTTCTCTTGTTGCATACCTCTTGCATATTACAGGAGTGGATCCGATTCGTTATAACTTGCTATTTGAGCGTTTCTTAAACCGTGAACGTTATACGATGCCCGATATCGATTTGGACTTCCCAGATGATAAGCGTGAAGATATTTTAGCCTATATCGTGTCGAAATATGGAAATCAAAATGTAGCGCAAATTGTAACGTTTGGTACGCTTGGGGCGAAGCAAGTGATTCGTGATGTATGTAAAGTCTTTGGCGAAAACATTATTACGGTTCAGAAGTTTTCAAACAATATCGCTCAAGGGAAAGTGACGCTAGAGCAGACTTATAAAGAAAATAAGATGTTTAGAGAACATGTGGAAAGCAGTGATCGTAATCGTAAACTCTATCAAGTGGCGAGAGCTCTTGAAGGACTTCCACGTCATTCATCTGTCCATGCGGCCGGAGTCGTGTTATCTCAAGACGAGTTGACGAAGACCGTTCCTTTAATGAAACGAGACAAAGGGTATTCGGCGTCACTTCAGGAAGCCGATTGGATGCTTACGCAGTATGCGATGCAGGCTGTTGAAAAAGTGGGTCTTCTTAAGATGGACTTGCTAGGGTTAAGCAACCTGACATTGCTTCATAAGGCGATTCAACAAACGCAAAAGATTACGAAGAAGGCAATTGATATTACGAAGATTCCTTTAGACGATCCGCGTACATTTGAGCTCTTCCAAAAGGCACAAACAAACGGGATTTTCCAATTCGAGTCCGACGGGATTCGTCGTGTCTTGAAAGAAATGAAACCAACAGCGTTTGAAGATTTAGTAGCAGTACTTGCGCTTTATCGTCCAGGTCCAATGGAACAAATTCCACACTTTATTAATCGTAAAAAGGGAACTGAAATCGTTCAGTATCCACATGCGTCGCTTCAAAAGATTCTTGAACCGACATACGGTATCTTGGTCTACCAAGAACAAGTTATGCAAG
>CALJSD010000006.1 GCA_937976325.1 uncultured Carnobacterium sp. | reverse complement strand
ACCCTTTTAGAACCCCATTTAAAATCCCAGCAGCGAACGCATCTCCTCCACCTACTCGGTCGACTATTGGATTAATGTCATATAGTTTAGACTCTACGAATGCTCCATCTTCACCTGCGAAGAATCCTTGTAATTCGTTATGATTTGTTGAAATGACATTCCGTTTTGTTGAATACAACACTTTAATATTTGGATATTTTGCTTGAATTCGTTTGTAAATTTCTTCTAAGGAAACATTTTCGTCTTCTGATGCTACTTTCAAGAAATGAATCGCATCTAATCTACCCGCAGAAAGAATATCTACATACGGTAAGATTTGTTGGAAACAAGGATATGCTTCCTCATAACTCCAAAGCTTACTGCGGTAGTTCATATCAAAACTTACACGGCATCCATATTCTTTTGCTTTACGAACGACTTCAACGGTCCATGATTGCCATTTCTTAGAAAGAGCTGGTAGAATTCCGGAAATGTGCAATAAATCTACACCTTTGAAGATTTCGTCTAGATTCCAGCAAAGATTTTCTAACATTGCAATACTTGAATATTTTCGGTCATATGTTACTTTAGACCCTCTTACAGAGTTTCCTTGCTCTAAATAATAGGTACCTAATCGTCCTGGTTTATTCATAATCAAATTTGTATCAACACCATACCCATGCATTCTAGAAAGAATAGCATCACTAAGTGGATTACTCTCAGGCAAGACAGATGCTGCAGATACTTTGTGACCGAATTGAGTCAACGACAAGCCAACATTTGTTTCAGCGCCACCATAACAAACACGGAATTCATCTGTACTTTTAATCCTAATATCTTGGCGTGTTGAAAATCTTAGTAAAATTTCACCTAAAGTGATGACTTTCATCTTGAACCCTCTTTTCTTTCTTCTTATTTTAAAACTAATTAATCCTCCAACGCACTGACGAATTCTTTAGCAATACGTGTTACACTTTCATAGCCTTCTGTTGAAACCTTTGCACCAAGAGCACTTCCGACACCAACAGCAACGGCACCTTTTTCTTTCCACTCTTTAATGTTTGCAAGAGATACGCCACCTGAAGGCATTAAGTTAACACTTGGGATTGGGCCATGAATATCTTTAATAAATGAAGGTCCTAAAACTCCACCAGGGAATAGTTTGATGATTTTTGCTCCACCATTCATCGCTTGTACGATTTCTGTCGTTGTTGCACAACCTGGGAAGTAATCGATATGAGCTTCATGCGCTACTTTTTGGATATGCTCATCATAATGAGGGCTCAC
>CALJSD010000005.1 GCA_937976325.1 uncultured Carnobacterium sp. | reverse complement strand
ATATAAAATTTCTTTTGAAATCGATTCTTTTTCCTCTTTATCTATAATTTCTCTAATAATCATGTTCATCTTTAATGTCCTACTTTCTTTAAAAAGTCTCGCGCTAATGCGATTTGTCGTTCTCTTTCCCATTGATATAACTATTTTGTTCCCACTCATTCCAAGAATACTCTTCTGGCTTTATCGTCTTTGCCTCTATTTCCTTTAACTGTATTGTCATTATACCAAATAACTTGAGAAGGTTATATTCCCATTCTCCCCCTTTCTCCAACATGTCAAAAACACCTATAGCACTTTGAAACTGCTATAGGTGTTATCATTACTTTGTGGATTCAAAGGAATGCCTGCTAATCGTCTAAAATAGTGACGTTCTCCTCCATGCATCATTTCTTTTTCTTTGGTTTCGGAGTAGGCAGTTCATCATAGATAGCCTTAAACAAATCCATTAAGAACTCCTTATCTTCTACATTTTCCACCAGAAGCATTTCTTTTGCCCCTTCATATGGACGTTCCAATGAAGCGTCAGGCATGCGTTCTCGGGCAGATTTCACATTTTTGATTAGGAATCGATCATCATAAATTCCACCGATAACCTTTTCCGGTAATACAAAATATATTCCCCCATCATTGCGCGATAGCGGATATCTTCTAACCCCGATAATTTTTCTAAAATATAGTCTAGATAGTCCTTGCTAGAAGCCATCCTTTCACCCTCCCTCGTTACTTCCAGATTGCATTACCAAGATGAATACATCCTTTCTACTTCATCTCTACCCATTTATTGTTATCCATAATGAACGGTTTTGCTAAGCCTTCTCCGGTATAGTCTTGATATTTCGTTTCAAGATACTTATAGACATCTTCTTTCGTCTTGAATTTAATCGCTTGGTACGGCTCCTCGAAAGTCAGTTTTTCGACAAAGAAGAACCCGTCCCCCGTTGGCACTAAGACTCCCACGTGGCCGATAAAGAGCGATTCCCCGTCCAAATTATCGTGAATCACGACTGAGAGCATACGCGCATTCTCGTCAAAAGTAAATTGCGACAGAAACTGTTCCATCTTCTTCGCATGCGTCTTCACGTCTGTGGTCGCTTCCGTTTCCACACGCGAGAACAAACGATTCAAGTCTTCTTTTTCGTCCGCACTAAAGAGATGTCCCTTGTCAATCGCATCATTATCGATAAATAAAAGCTCGCTATCCGCAGCAATCTTCGGAATCGCAATCTTATTCTTCAGCAACGCGTACGTATTGATGCGGCAGTTCGTTCCAACAAAATCGCGGTGTTTTGCAGTCCAAAGCGCGCTGATTTTTTCGACGTCATATTCCGTTTTTGTAAATGACGCAAAATCCCCTTGCAATCCTGTCTCGCCGACAGTCGCATTGTAGTCATTCACGAACTCGAAGAACTTCTCCACACTTTCTTTATCCAAGTACGCAGACAACAACGCCTTCACTTCTTCAACGCTTGAAGGATTGCTGATGTTGGTATAGGTCGCAACCCATTGCGGTGCTTCCTGGGTCTGTGCCGCTACAGTTGTCGTC
>CALJSD010000004.1 GCA_937976325.1 uncultured Carnobacterium sp. | reverse complement strand
GATGCGATTTTACTAGGTGTCTATAGCTTCTGGGAAGGATTTGATAGTGGCGGCCAATCCATCGATTCGCTCGTAATCACCAAATTGCCATTCCCAAATCCAGTATCGACCGCGCAACAAATTATTCAACTGGAAATGAAAGAACAAGAACGTTCTTATTTTGGCCATTACGCGATGAAGATGATGCTTCTTCAACTGTATCAAGGGCTTGGTCGTTTTAGTAGGCCACATCAAAAGAATGCCGAGATTTGGTTGTTAGATGTTCGGGCAACAATCAGTAAATATGCGATGAAAGTAAAAAGTGTTTTCCCCAAAAACGCTACGGTCATTGAGAAACCATTTAAAAAGTGTTTAAACGTTGGGAAGAATAAAAATATGTAGGGCATCGTCTTATATGTATGGTGGTATTTTTGCTTTAAATAGCGTATAATACCATTATCTATGAAAATTAGAGTAGAGGAGAGAAATTGATGAAACGCAGAACAATGTTTATTCTTTTACTCACTTTATTTCTATTATTTTTAGCTGCTGCAAGTATCTTTTTAGTAAGTGTGGATCCAAAGATTAAAAAACGTAACGAAGCACTTACGATGATGGCACCAACCGTAGAATTTTCAAAAGTAACGAAGTTTTACTTGTACAATACGGATGCGTCTTATTTTACCGTTATGGGTGAAGATAAAGACGGAAATGCCATCTATGCGATTATTCCTGAAGAAGGTGGAGATGTTACAATTCTTCAGCAATCAGCAGTGGTCAATGAGCAAGAAGCTCGTTCTATTACATTACAAGATAAACCAGATGTTGAAGTGCTTGAAGCAAGACTTGGCCTTTTAAATGGGGAACCTGTATGGGAAGTCAATTATCGTATGAGTAATCAACGTATTGGTTATTACTATATTTCAGCGAAAAATGGTAAATGGATTAAAGATATTGAGAATATATAGAAATTGGTGATTTATGGTAAAAATTTCAGATAGAGTGTCGAAAATTTTGCCTTCAGGAACTCTAGCGATGACACAAAAAGCTAGAGAACTAAAAGCTCAGGGAAGAAAGATCATTAGTTTATCGATTGGTGAACCTGATTTTAATACACCTGAAGTGATTACAGAGGCAGCCATTGATGCTTTAAGAAAACACGAAACCGATCATTATACACCAGCTTTGGGAATAGATAAGTTAAGACAGGCGATTTGTGATTTTCATAAACGTAAAGATGGAATTGATTTGCAAAAGGAGCAAGTAGCCACTTTTGCGGGTGCAAAATTTGCACTGTATTCAATCTTTATGACTTTAGTAGATCCAGGGGACGAGGTTTTAATTCCAATTCCTTACTGGGTGAGTTATGCCGAACAAATTCAATTAGCGGATGGCGTTCCGGTGTATATTGAAACTAAAGAGAAGAATTCGTTTAAACTAACTGTGGATTTACTAAACGAATACGTAACGGATAAGACAAAACTCTTGGTACTCAATGCGCCTTCGAATCCTTCAGGGCTCTTGTATACAAAAGAAGAGTTACTAGCGATTGGAAATTGGGCATTAGAACATAATGTATTTGTCGTATCGGACGAAATTTATTATGAATTAGTCTATGATGCGCCTTCAATCAGTATGGCAAGTTTATCCCAAGAGATTTTTAATAACACATTAGTCATTAATGGATTATCAAAATCAGTTGCGATGACTGGATGGAGACTCGGATATGTATTTGGTCCGAAACGAATCATTAGAGCTTTAAATGACTTAACAAGTCACACAACAAGTAACCCTGCTGCGGTTGTACAATATGCAGCCATTCGTGCTTTCGACGAAGATGTTGAAGCTAGTAAAAAAGAAATGCGTGACGAGTTCCAAAGAAGAATCGACGTATTTCATGGATTATTAAACGACATCGAAGGAATTAAGTGTGAGAAGCCTAAAGGAGCATTCTACTTATTTGCGAATGTGAAAGTAGCCATGCATATCGTAGGCGTTGCTTCTTCAGAAGAGTTTGCCTTGATGCTACTCGAAGAAGCAGGGGTTGCAACAGTATCCGGAGAGAACTTTGGATGCAACGGTTTCCTAAGACTCAGCTGTGCTAATAGCGAAGAGGAATTAAGAGAAGCCGCTAATCGAATTAAGGAATTTATTGAATCATATAAGTAAAGGAAGAGTGATATTTTGAAAACTATAACAATGAATCAAGCAAAAGATTACGTTGGACAAACTGTTACCATTGGTGCTTGGGTAACTAACAAACGTTCTAGCGGTAAAATCGCGTTCTTACAATTACGTGATGGAAAAGCTTATTTCCAAGGAATCGTAGTAAAAGCGGATGTAAGTGAAGAAACTTTTGAATTAGCAAAAGGATTAACTCAAGAAAGCTCTGTATTTGTAACAGGTGTTGTTCAAGAAGACACTCGTTCTAAATTAGGATATGAGTTATTAGTAAAAGACATCGAATTAATCGGTGAAAGTCATGAATACCCAATCACTCCAAAAGAGCATGGTACTGACTTCTTAATGGACCACCGTCATTTATGGTTACGTTCAACAAAACAACATGCCATTATGGAAATTCGTAACGCGATTATTTACGCATCATACGAGTTCTTTGATAAAAATGGATTCATTAAATTCGATAGCCCAATTCTTTCTGGAAACGCGGCTGAAGATTCAACTGAATTATTCGAAACAGATTACTTCGGAGATCCAGCGTACTTAACACAATCTGGTCAATTATACTTAGAAGCTGGAGCAATGGCATTTGGTCGAGTATTTGACTTCGGGCCTGTATTCCGTGCGGAAAAATCTAAAACACGTCGTCACTTAACTGAGTTCTGGATGATGGATGCTGAGTATTTATACTTAACACATGACGAGTCATTAGACTTACAAGAAGCTTACGTTAAAGCGTTAATTCAAGGCGTATTAGACCGTGCACCTCATGCATTAGAAACTCTAGAACGTGACACTGAATTATTGAAGAAATATATTAGTGAACCGTTCAAACGTATCACATACGATGAAGCGATTGACTTATTACAAGCGCACGAAAACGATGAAGATACTGACTACGAACACTTAGAACATGGTGATGACTTCGGTTCACCACACGAAACTTGGATTTCAAACCACTTTGGAGTGCCAACATTCGTAATCAACTACCCAACTGAAATTAAAGCTTTCTACATGAAACCAGTTCCTGGAAATGAAAGTCGTGTACTATGTGCAGACTTACTTGCTCCAGAAGGATACGGAGAAGTTATCGGGGGTAGTGAGCGTGAAACGGACTACGATAAATTATTAGAGAGAATTAAATCAAATGGATTAAATCCAGATGATTATGCATTCTACTTAGATTTACGTAAATATGGTTCTGTTC
>CALJSD010000003.1 GCA_937976325.1 uncultured Carnobacterium sp. | reverse complement strand
ATTTTTGAAAACAAGCCTTTACACGCTTAAATCAGCTGATTAACTCTCTTTTAAAAGCGCAATAAATATCCACCGGCTAAGCCGGTGGTTTTTCAGTTTCGGGCATAGCCCTGATCTCAGAGCGACGCCTCAAGGCGCTCGTGTGGCCTGCGACGAGCACCTATTTACGTTTTCCTGTAAACGGATCTTCCAATTCTAATTCCAATTGTTCCGCTATATGATCTTCTTTAAGTTGATTCCGTATATACTCTCCAATGGCTTTCGAATTCTTTCCAACCGAATCTACATAAAAACCTCTACACCAAAATGATCTATTTCGATACTTAAATCTTGCATTCGCCCATCTTTCAAATATCATTTGGCTGCTTTTCCCTTTTAAATATCCTACAAAACCAGAAACACTCATTTTGGGTGGTATTTCTACTAACATGTGTACATGATCCACGCAGACTTCTGCTTCGATTATATTTACATGTTTCCATTCGCATAACTGCCGTAACATTCTGCCGACATCAAGCCTCCTTGACTCATAGAATGCCTTTCTTCTATATTTTGGTGCGAATACGATATGATACTTACAGTTCCATTTCGTATGTGATAAACTGTGTAAGTCATCGGTATATCCCATGACAAAACCTCCTTAGTTCTTTCGTTGTAGTTTGCAGACCACATACGAATTATAACTAAGGAGGCTTGTTTTTTCATTATCACTCCGCTAAAGCTTTTTGGACCCCCGGACAATCCGGGGGTTTTAATTAGACCAAAAAGAACGGGTTACCGCATGCGGTAACCCGTTTCTCTAAGCTTCATTTTTAAAATTCATTTCAAAACACATACCTTCTGCTATTGCAAAAAAGCGATGTGCAATTTGTTCACGTTCGAGCAACTGATGAACACTATAGAGCCCTACTCCATTTCCTCCACCAGTCGTTCCTTTTGAAGATGGTAAGAGTGAAAAGGCTGTTTCAATTTGCTCTTTTGTGAGAGGTGTACATGGATTTTCAATCGTCAACAGTTGATCCTTTAGTTCCACTCGAATGACGCCTTCTTTTGAAGAGTGTTTAATGGCATTCATCAATAGATTATTCCACACATTTCGAAAGGCGATTGGGCTCGCTTCAATCGTGAATGGTTCGAGCCTTTCTTCAAGCACTAGTCCTTTTTCTTGTAATAACAACTGGAATTCTCTGTTCCACTCTGGAAGAACTTTGTCTAATGCTATTTCTTCTTTTGTTAGAGTTTCTTCTTGTAATTTAGACAGCGCCAGAATTTCCTGAACGAGTACAGACATCTGGTCGACTTTGGCAATCGACTCTTCCAAGTACTTATCACGGTCCTTATATTTACCAACATTGAGGCTCATATTCTCTAATAAAATACGAAGGCCTGCTAATGGCGTCTTCAACTCGTGAGAAGCACTCCGTAAGAAATCCACCTTTGTTTTTTCCAGCTGAATCATCTTCTGATTCTTCTCTTCCAATTCATCGATGACGGATAGTAGATGCTCGTATAACTCATTAATTTGCATCTCCATCTGCCCAATTTCATCGGCTCTTGGATTTACAAATCTGGCATCTCGATCCAATTCCATCATCTTTTTGGTTACCCTGGACATTTGCATCAGAGGTTTCGATAATTTTCTAGCATAAATATACGAGAAAATCACTGCTGTAAAGATCGAAATGGCGAGTGATAATGGCAAGTAACGGAATGTAACCTTGGTTGCCTGTTTCACTGATTCAGTTGTCGTTACGACCTGCAGTTGCATTTGTTTGCCGTCTTTTGTAGTGACTTGTCTGTCCTCAATAATCACCGAGTTCTGATCACTATTTTCATCAATGGCCAACTCGCTTCCTAGCTGCAAGTTTTCCCCGTTCGATTCTTTTCTTAAGTAAGCTGTAATCCCTTCGTTTTTTGCATACAATTGCAAGGCAGACGCAGCCTCTTGTTCATCGACTTTGGATAAACTTTCCACTAACACATCTGCTTTTTGGCTTAATTCTTGCTGACGTTCCTGCAAATAAAAGTGCGGAAAGGCAAAGTATAAAAACAGATGCGCGATGGCGACTAGCGTACCTAGAATACTCAATGTATAAATAAAAATCTTAGGAAACAGTTTTAATTTTCTCATCTTAACTCCAACTTGTATCCGACATTTTTAACAGTCACGATACAATCCAACAATAATTTTTTTCGCAATTGCTTGATATAAACATCCACTACACGGTCAAACGGTGGATCTTCATGCTCTGCCCACACGTGATCTAATATTTGAGCACGGCTCAATACTTGTCCGTGATGTTCTACGAGTAGTTTCAAAATCGCCAGTTCCTTTGCAGTTACTTCCACAATTTGGCCATTTACTCTAGCTTCAAAACTGGTAAAATTCACACTCGTATTCTCATAGTTCCACACATCCATTTCTCCGTAGTGACGCTTCAATACGGCTTCAATCTGCTTATGCAAAACGACGAGGGAGAAAGGTTTTTGAATAAATCCATCGACGAGTAGCTCGAACGTTCTCACTTGTGTTTCTTCATCATGAAGGGCCGTTAGCATCAGAATAGGAACTTTACTAGTTTTACGTACCTCTTCTAACACTTCAAAGCCATTTTTTCGAGGCATCATAATATCGAGTAAGATTAAATCAATCGACTCTTTTTCAAATACTTCAAGCGCCTCTACTCCATCTTCTGCTTCAAACACATGGAAGCCTTGTTCTGTTAAATATTCACGAACACCTTCGCGAATCGCTCCTTCGTCTTCAACGACTAACAAATTCAAAAACATCACCTCTTTTTTGCTATTATATCAATCAATCGGTCTAGCGACTAGACCCTTGCATTTTTATTCGGTATCTTGCAATAAACTCTTCGGAGATTTTTGTAAAATAAACGCACTGCCTAAGAGAACTGCAATAACAACAACGACGAGTCCAAGACCCACAACTGTTGCTTTATCCATATTGGATACCGTCACCGATAATTCTGTCAATGTCTTATTGAAGCCGTCCACTGCAGCTCCACCACCAAGGTTGGCCGATTTCGCTTCATTCGCCAGTTGCGTTCCAAGGCTGCTATTCACTTGCCCTAAAATGAGTTTTCCAACCCATTCGCTGACAGGGCCACCTGCAAGAATTGCAGCGATAAAGCTGGCAATGCTAACCATCCCTACTTCGCAAAGCATTTGCGCGATAATCGTTTTGTTCGTCATTCCAAGTGCCAGACGAACACCGATTTCTCGGCGGCGGCTGTTTGTCCATAAGAAGAGGACGAGCACTAAAATAATCGCAGAGAAGATTAGGCTTCCAAGGAATAGTTTGTCTGTTAAGCCATATACTAAGTTAATTGATTTTTGAAGCGTTGGGTAGTTTTGGCTACTCTTAATGAGCGTATAGGCCTTCCAGTCAATTCCCAATTTCTTCGCTTGTTCCATCACCTTATCGATGTCATATTGACCACCTACAAGGAACGTAGCATCTAAATAAATTGCATTTGCTTCAGTATATCCATACATTAAGGCGCTTGTCTTTAAATCCGTTAAAATCGTATTTTCATATAATTCTTGAGGCGCTGTGACTCCGCCTTTATTTTTACCTCCGAATAAACCAACAATTGTCACTTCAGTTTGATTATTGGCTTGTTTTTCGTTATCCGCATCATAGATGTTTGATTTCAACTTGAATTTGTCGCCGACTTTTAAATTATTTTTCTTAGCAAAGTCTTCGTGTACTAACGCCACATTCGTATCGTCATCCTTAATATGGCGCCCTTCTGTTAGTGTGAAAGTCTGCGCCGCGAATCGTTCATCCATGCTAGAATCATTAATTCCTGTTACCTGAGCAGCTTTCCCGAAACGTTGCTGACGAGTGGCGTCAAGACGAACTCCTTTTGCTGGAATCAATTCTTGATCGACAAGATCCGCTACGACTTCCATTCGCTTCACTGCCTTTTGAACGCCTTCGATTCCTTCAATCGCTTGAATATCTTTTCCTTTCAAGTTCCCGCCCCCACGAGCAGTCCCTTGATTATGTCTGCGGTCGATTTGCATCGAGAACGAAGAATTAATCGACTTAAACGTTTCTTTTGCAGCAGTATCCGTTGCGTGTTTTACGGCTAAGCTACTAAGAGCCACTGTTGCCATACTGAATAAAATAAAGAAAATAATTAAGGTTTTAAACTTTTTTCTTGAGACATATGCCCAAGCATTTTGTAGGATATTCATTTATTTTCCCCCTCTTACTTTCTTTAGTTTTCCGTCTTCTAATTCCAACACTTCATCACTCGCAGCGGCTACTTGCGGGCTGTGAGTCACTACGATGACGCATTTTCCACTTTCATGTGCTGCCATTTTTAAGATATCGATAATTTCTGCAGCTGTTCCTTCGTCCAAGTTTCCTGTTGGTTCATCCGCTAAAATAATTGGTGCCTTTGAAACGAGCGCTCTCGCAATCGCAACCCGTTGTTGTTGCCCGCCTGATAACTTCAATACATTACGATGAATTAATTCTTCATCTAATCCTAATTTCAATAGGATATCTTTGGTTGCTTTTCCATTTACGAGTCTTACATTTTCAAGCGGTGTTAAATAATCGATTAAATTATAGTTTTGGAACACTAAGCAAATATGGTCGCGGCGGTGTTCACTGTATGACCCTTGCGCAATATCTTGCCCATTGAAACAAACTTTCCCTTTCGTTGGACTATCTAATCCTGCTAAAAGCGATAAGAAAGTCGATTTCCCTGCTCCTGATTTCCCAACGACCGCATAGAATTTTCCTTCTTCAAAAGTGGCATTCAGATCATTCAATACATATTTTTGAGAATCCTCGTATCGATAATAAATATTTTCTAATGATAATACTGACATAAAAACACTCCTTAGTTCATTTGACTTAAAATTTTCTTCGGTTTCTTCATTAAGATGACTGCGGTACTAAATAGAACGGCTAATGCAATAATAATCAGTACGACTCCAATCGTTAGCAGTCCTTGCATCAGACTGAACTCTGGCAAGCTCGATTCAAATAATGATTTCACTTGAGGGGGAATCTCATCCGAGGTTAAGAGCCCCGTGTAAAATTGCTTGGCTACAAAACTTCCTAACATAAGAGCGAAGATGGAGCTCGTTGCCGCCACCGTGTAGAGTTCTAATAAGATTTGCGCGATAATTTCTTTTCTTGAAATTCCGACCGACATCAAAATTCCAAACTCATGAATTCTTTCTCTTAATGTAAATAATAAAATTAAAAATAAAACAATAACTGCTAATACAAATACAGAACTCGTGAGTAGCGTCATAAGCGATTTGAAATTTTGGATAGGCGCTGCTACTTGCTCAAATACTTGTTCATTTTTAGAAAGTTGCATGCTATCCCACTTGAGAGGAAGTTCTTTTACTTTAGCGATTACTTCATCTAATTTTGATGGATCTTTTACCGTAAAAATCGCACGGTGAACGATTGCATTCGATTCATCTTTTCCAATCAATGCTTGGCTCGTTTTGTAATCCATATAAATACGATTTTCTGTTAAGTCACTCGTCAATCCTGTTGATTGCTCCGATAACTTTCCGTTGAAGATTCCAACGATTTCGACGGTTACTTCTTTACCACTTGCAGTAGTACCCTCGTTTTGGAAATTCTTCAATTTAATTTTGTCTCCAACTGTCCAATTGTTTTCTTTTGCAAGTTCTTCATGCACGAGGACTTTCCCAGAATCGTCTTTGGTTAACGCACGCCCTTCTTTGAGATTTAGCGCACCGCTAGCAAAATTTAACTCCTGGCTACTTGAAGTGACCCCGTGATAACTCACCAGTTCTCCCATTTTCCCTTGGTCAAGTTGGACCGCTTGTTCCCTCTCAACAGCTTTTGCGTCTTCAAGTTGTCCGATGCCGTCCATTTCATACTGTGCATCCTTTACTCCCTCAACTTGTCCTACCTTTGCCATCTCTTTTTGCTCGATGTTCCCATCTTGTAAGAGGGATTCAATTTGAAACCCCGAATTCGACAAATCTAATAGCTTCGTTTGAACCTTCCCTGTACTTTCTTGCATCGAGAGGACCGCCAAAACGGCTGCTGTAATTAGCATCATGATGAAAAATAATATTCCTGTACGAATCTTCTTGCGCACAAGATACGCACCTGCTCTCCTTTTCCAATCCATGTGCTCTCCCACTTCCTTTCCTATTCTGTACTATTAGTTTGCACTTCCAATATGAAACGAATATGAAACGAAATTCTTTTTTGAAAAAATTCATTACCATATATGGTAATAAAATATTTTTTGCATGCAAAAAAGGCTGGACAGATTATCCAGCCTTCCTCTTTAATATCTTTCTTTCATTGCACGATCGATTTCGCGTTTCATATCCTTTTGCTTTAAGGCATCACGTTTATCGTAATTTTTCTTCCCTTTCGCAACTCCGATTAACAACTTCGCAACGCCATTTTTAATGTAGACCTTCAGCGGCACTACTGTATTTCCGGCTTGCTTGACTTGCTCCAGTAAATAGTTGATTTGCTTTTTATGAAGCAATAATTTTCTCGTTCTTAATGGGTCATGATTGAAAAGTGTCCCTTGTTCAAACGGACTAATATGAACTCCTACAAGGAAAGCTTCTCCTTGCTTCAAGCTTACATATCCATCTTTTAAATTGATACGCGCCTGACGAACCGATTTGATTTCTGTTCCGGTTAAGACCATCCCTGCTTCAATCGTTTCAAGAATCGTATAGTCATGATTCGCTTTTCGATTTTGTGCGAGCACTTTATCGTTCGTTCCTTTAGGCATTCACGAACCTCCTAGCGTCTTTTCTTTTTCGTTTTAATGGCTTTTTTAAAGCGTTGGCGTCCTTTTGATTTTTTGCCTTTCTTAGAAGACTTATCATCAAAGCGTTCGCCTCTTCTTGGTCGTTCTGTTTTGGCCAATTTTGCATCTTCTACGAGTAGGAAATCGACTTCTCTAGCTTCGACATCTACTTTCACACATTTCACACGAACTCGGTCCCCAATACGGTAACTTACGCCCGTACGTTCGCCAAGTAAAATCATATGGCTTTCAATAAAGTTAAAGTAGTCTTGTTTCAAGTGAGAAATATGAATTAATCCTTCTACGGTATTTGCTAACTCGACAAACATCCCGAATTTTGTTACAGAACTTACGATACCATCGAACTCTTCGCCGACTTTGTCTTGCATGTATTCGGCTTTCTTCAATGCATTCACATCGCGTTCTGCCTGTACTGCAAGTCGTTCCATACGAGACGATTGATCTGCAATTTGTTGCAACTTATCTTCTAGAAGTGTTTCTTCTTTCTTCGATAAATGACCTGGATGTTTTCCGTAATGACGAATCATACGGTGAACGATTAAGTCTGGATAACGACGGATTGGCGAAGTGAAGTGCGTATAGTCTTCAGCTGCCAGTCCATAGTGTCCCGTTGGCGTGATATCGTATTTAGCTTGTTTCATCGAACGAAGCATCATCGTCGATACCACTGCTTCATACGGCTCGCCGCGTACCTCATTCAAGGCCTTTTGCAATTTCTTCGGTGTTATCGAATCGTTCTTCCCTTTAATCGTAATTCCAAATGCGGTAATAAACTCTAAGAAACGTTGGAGTTTTTCGCTATCTGGATTTTCATGAATACGGTAAATGAATGGCACCTTCAATTGTTCATAATGACGCGCCACTGTTTCATTAGCCGCAAGCATAAAGGACTCAATGAGTCGCTCTGCTACGCCACGTTCACGTAGTACGATTTCTGTTGGTGCGCCTTTTTCATCCACAAGAATTTTTGCTTCTTGTGTATCAAAGTCAATCGCTCCACGTTCCATACGTCTACGCTCAAGAATCTTATGTAATTCTTTCATATTCCAGAGCATTTCTTCAATCTCTGGAGTGATTTTTTCGGAAGCTTCATTCGTATTGAATAATACATTCACTTCATCATAAGTTAATCGCTCGTTCGATTGAATCACACTTGGGAAAATCTCGTGCTGATAAATTGTTCCGCTACGGTCAATTTCCATACGTGCTGTTAACGTTAATCTCTCTTCATATGGATGCAACGAGCAGATTCCGTTTGATAATCGTTGTGGCAACATTGGAACCACACGGTCTGTTAAATACACACTCGTTCCGCGTTCAAATGCTTCCTTATCCATTTCAGAATTTTCCGTTACATAATAAGAAACGTCGGCGATGGATACCGTTAAGACAAAGGTTCCATCTTCGCGTTTTACAAGAGCGACCGCATCATCTAAGTCTTTGGCATCTGCTCCGTCAATTGTCACGGTTAATTCTTGGCGTAAATCAACACGCCCTTCGATTTCTTCCGGTGAGATAGTTTCACTCACACGGTTGGCTTCCTCTATAACAGAGTCTGGGAATACTGTTGGGATTTTTAATTGATGTAAAATCATTAAAATATCCATGCCGACAGCGTCTTTATAGCCGATTTCTTTAACGATATGCGCCTTCAAGACGAGTTCGTGACGCTCTGTTTCATAACTATCAACTTCGGCAATCACGACGGTTCCGTCAACTGGGTTTAATCCCTTTCTAGTCACATAACATTTCGTTTTCTTTAATTTAGAATCTTTTAATGCAATTTCGCCACAATAGCCTGTTTGCATCATAATCTTCGATGGATAACGTGTATAAATCCCCACCACTTGCTTCACAGCGCGTTCAATAATCTTCACGATTGTTCCGCTTGCGGCTTTATCGTTATAAGGATTTTCTTCTTGAACGATACGAATCGCAACTTTGTCTCCATCCATAGCGCCATGGACATCCGTTCTTGGAATAAAAATATCTGGTTTGCCTTCTTCAACTGTGACAAAACCAAATCCTTTATCGTTTAATCGGAATGTTCCTTCTAACGTACGATTTTTTTGATTGAATCCAAATTTACCTTGTCGTGTTAATACAATTTTTCCAGAATCTTCGAGGTCAGCTAATTGTTTCACTAAAATCTTAAAGTCCTTTGAAGCAGTAAATCCGAAATGCTCACTAATTTCTTGAACAAAAAAACTTTCAGATTCATGTTCCATAAAGAAAGCCATTAAGATTTCTTCTAATGATTGTCTCATTTCTTTACCTCCATTCTTGTTGATTTAGAAAAGAGAGAACAGTCTCTTGGAATTCCTTTCTAACAGGACTAACCGTAATCACGTGCCCTGCTTCTTCATACCAATGTAACTCCACTTGTGCGTTAACGAGCCCTTCTTTCAACTCGAGAGAAGACTCAGGATCAACAAGTGTATCTTGTTCCCCTTGTGCAATATAAAAACTTCCTGTCACTTCATCTAAATGCGAAGCAACGTCACTTGAAAATGATTGAATGTGTGCTAATTGTTTTTGTGCTTTTTCCTTCATTTCAGCTTCATCAAATGGTCGTCCTACATTTCTATAAGACGCCTTCGCATACATCATAAAACTTTGAAACAGTCCTGGCAACTGAGGATTCCCAGAAGATACCGGCGAACAAAAAGTCCCTGCATATTCAACGAGATGTTCGGTTGCTAATTTTGTCGCCATAATACCGCCCATCGATAATCCGAAGGCAGCCACTGTGTGAAATCCTTCTCCTCGAACAAAGTCGACAGCACGTTTGGCATCTTCATACCAAGCCTCAGGAGAACTTGCCAAGATATCTTCCACATCTGGAGTTCCATGGCCAGAAAATACTGGAACATAGACTGCATAATCATGACGATGTAAAAACTGCGCAAGCATTCTCACATCAGCAGGCGTTCCTGTATAAGCATGAAATAAAATCACCGCTCTTGTATTGCTTTCTTTTCTTAACCATAGTGCTTCCATAATATTACTCCTCTAATCTGACAAATAAAAAAGTACAATTGGTTGGCTGTCCGAACAATTGTACTTAAATTTATTATTTTGATGAAATGTATGCTAATGCAAATGCTAATAACATGAAGATTGTTCCTAAAACAACTGTTACGCGAATTAAGAATGCCTCAAAACCACGTGCTTTTTGTTTACCGAATAATTGTTCTGCTCCACCTGTTAAATTCGCAGCATTTGTTTTTGAAGGTTGCATTGCAACAACAATAATTAATAATACGCATACCACAACCATCAGTGATAAAATTAAACTGTACAAAGGATTCCCTCCTTAACTAAAATTCTTTTCAATTTTAACATAAAAACTACGATAATTCTACTCTTTCACGCGAAATACTATGAATTCGAACTACAATTCAAAACTTTGAAAACATGGTATAATAGAAAAAGACAAAATGAAATGGAGTGACGGAATGAAAGGTTTTGTATTTTTTGATTTGGATGGGACGCTACTAAATGGGGAGTCAAAAGTAGATGCGGCTACCGCAGAGGCCATTCAAACGCTAAAAGACAATGGATATGAGCCCTTTATCGCAACAGGACGTTCTCCTGCTGAAACGCGCGATATTATGGAGAGTGCGAATATCCACTCAGGAATTTTTATGAACGGTCAAGTCGTTCTTTATCAAGGAGAACGTGTTTATTCTTCAGAAATTCCAACTGAAACGGTAGAAAGATTCCATCAAATGGTAAAAGAAGATGGTTATGGGTTAACAGCCTATAATGACAAAGAATTTTATCTTGTAGAATCCTCCGTAGGTGCTAAAGATGCATATGGATTTATTCATACTAATCCTCCTGCACTGAAAGCTGATTTTTATAAAGAAAATCCAATTAACATGATGCTCTTTATCTCTCTTCCACCTGCTGAAGAAAAATATAAAGTAGCTTTTCCTAATCTGGATTTCTTACGAAACACGCCGTACTCAGTCGATGTGATTTCAAAAGGAAATTCCAAAGCCGAAGGGATCAAACGCTTCTTAGAGTACTTAGACCAAGAAGATGCTGAAACTTACGCATTCGGAGACGGTCCAAACGATATCGAGATGCTTCAAGCAGTAACTCACCCTGTAGCAATGGGGAATGCACTTCCTGTGCTTAAAGAAATTGCAGAATTTATTACGACCAACAATACAGATAACGGCATTGTTAATGGATTAAAACACTACGGCCTTATTTAAGAAAGAAGGAAAATGAATGTCAATTTATGAAATCGAAGTCCCAACAGTCAGTGGAGATGTTACCACGCTAGAGGACTATAAAGGACAATTACTACTCATCGTAAATACGGCAAGTGGTTGCGGTCTAGCACCACAGTTTGAAGGACTAGAAAAACTTTATTTAGAGTTCAAGGACAAAGGCTTTGCGGTTCTTGGGTTCCCTTGTAATCAATTTGCAGGGCAAGAGCCTCTTACTGCTGAACAAGCGCTCTCTCACTGCCAATTGACCTACAACACGACTTTTCCAATGTTTGGCAAAGTCAAAGTGAATGGTCCTGAAACTCATCCATTATTTGATTTATTAAAGAAAGAGACGGCTGGTCTTTTCGGTGAGAAGGTCAAATGGAATTTTACAAAATTCCTCGTAGCGAAAGATGGAACGATTTTAAAACGTTTCGCCCCTACCACAACGCCTGAACAAATCCGAGACGAAATCGCAAGTCTTCTTTCATAAAACAATCTGTGATAAAATAAAAAGAAAACAGTTAGGAGAAATCACCATGGAAGTCAATGAAATTTTACGTATTTTAGAAGAAATGAATGTAGCTGTTGTTTCAACTGCGGATGAGAATAACCAACCTCACGCGCGCCATATCCATATCGGTGTAGCCAATGAAAAAGGCGTATTCTTTATGACAAGTCCTAAAACAAACTTCTACAAACAACTACAAAATAACCAAAAAGTTGCCATTACTGCTATGAAGAGCGAAGATTACTTAATCCAAGTGATTCGTATCGAAGGTGTTGTTAAAGAAATTGGTCGTGAACGTCTTGAAGAAGTTCTTAAAGATAACCCATTCGTAAAAGATGTTTACCCTAACGAAGAAGACATTGCTGGAGTACAAGTATTCCACTTATATGACGGTAAAGGATTCTACCATAGCCTTACACAAGGCCACAAATACGTGTTTGATATTCACGAATAAAAATAGAAAGAGGATTTTATGAAAAAACTTTTATTGGCTCTTGCAGCTCTTTTGGTTGTTGGCTTAGCGACATTTTATTTATTACCATCAAGTAGCAAACCTGCTGATGCAAACGTCGTATTCCAAGACGCAAGCGGAAAGAAATTAACTGAAAAAGACTTTAACGGAAAACCAACCGTCTATTATGCATGGGCAAGTTGGTGTCCAGATTGCCAACAAGAGCTTCCAATTTTAAATACATTAAAAGAAAAATATGCAGACAAAGTTGAATTTGTTGGTGTAGCGATGATCAGTCAGAAAGAACCGATTGAGAACGGAAAGAAATACTTAAAAGAGCATTCCCTATCCCTC
>CALJSD010000002.1 GCA_937976325.1 uncultured Carnobacterium sp. | reverse complement strand
ATGTGAATTACTGACTCTAGGGTGTAACCCGTAGAGTCAGTTTGAAGCTTGGTAGCCAGGAGACATTTGGCTCCTGACGGTATCCTTACAATTACCACTATACAAACATCCGAAAGGATTCGAAGGTTGTGGAACTGCTCTTCAATATAGAGGCTTTTTAACTGTTAATGATTTATTGTGAGCTACTACTTAGAGTATCCCTTGGGTTCCTTTTAACCGATTTTTTTAACGCCGCCCATGTATGGTACAAGTACTTCAGGGATTGTCACGCTACCGTCTTCATTCTGATAGTTCTCAAGAATAGCTGCCACAGTACGTCCTACTGCCAACCCTGAACCATTCAATGTGTGCACCAATTCAATCTTGCCGCTGTCTTCACGACGGAAACGAATTTTCGCACGACGCGCTTGGAAGTCCACACAGTTTGAGCAAGAACTAATTTCGCGGTAAGTATCTTGCGCTGGAATCCACACTTCAACGTCATAAGTCTTAGAAGCTGAGAATCCCATGTCGCCAGTACATAACACGATTGTACGGAATGGTAAGCCTAATCCACGTAATACATCTTCTGCGTTGTCTGTCATTTTTTCTAATTCATCGAATGAATCTTCTGGTTTTGCGAATTTCACCATTTCTACTTTATTAAATTGGTGAAGACGGATTAATCCACGAGTGTCGCGGCCCGCACTACCAGCTTCAGAACGGAATGATGGGCTAAGCGCTGTGAAGTAGATTGGTAATTGCGCTTCGTCTAAGATTTCGTTTGCGTAGTAGTTTGTAAGTGGTACTTCCGCTGTTGGGATTAATGTTAAATTGCGTTCATCTGTTAATTGGAACACGTCTTCTTTGAATTTAGGGAATTGACCTGTACCGAACATTGATTGTTCATTTACCATGTAAGGTGTGATCATTTCTGTGTATCCATGTTTTTCAACGTGTAAATCAAGCATGTAGTTGTAGATTGCACGTTCTAAGCGAGCACCTAAGCCTTTGTAGTATACAAAACGGCTTCCTGATACTTTAGCTCCGCGTTCGAAGTCTAAGATACCTAATGCTTCAGCGATTTCCCAGTGTGGTTTTGGTTCGAAGTCGAATACGCGAGGAGTTCCTTCACGACGAATTTCAACGTTTTCTGTTTCATCTGCCCCTACTGGCACGCCTTCTGCAGCTGTGTTTGGTAAGCGAGATGCGATGTATTCTACTTTTTCTTCCACTTCGGCTAAATGAGCGTCAGTTGCTTTGATGTCTTCACCGACTTGTTTCATTTCAGCGATTTTCTCTGTTGCGTCTTCCTTGTTGCGTTTTAGAAGAGAGATTTCTTCTGTTACCGTATTACGGTATTGTTTTAATTGTTCTGTTTTTGTGATGAGTGCGCGACGTTCTTCATCTAAGTCACGTAACTCTTCCACTGTTGCGCGGTCAACTCCACGGTTTCCTAGAGCTGTAGCCACTTCTTCAAAATTTTCACGAATGCGTTTGATATCTAGCATACTTTTCCCTCCATTTTGTGTTTTCAGTATAAAAAAATACTCCGTCCCCGACAATTGTCTAAGGGACGAAGTAGAGTAATTTTCTTCGCGGTACCACCCGGTTTCAATGTTTCCATTGCGCTCATTTGTGGGATAACGGTTTTCTCCGGATAGCTTAATCAATGTTTTCGCTCTCGCACCGTATGTGGATTCGCTGGTCTCTCTTTACTAGTTTTCACCAACCACTAGCTCTCTACAAAAGGATCGCAGTTACTATTCATACTGTATCATTTGTCTAAAATTGTACACGTCTCTAGTGAAAAGTGCAAGCCTTTTAGCAAAAATTCCTAGTTCGAAGCTTCAGGTGAGAAGACACTTTGGATTTGACTCCAAATTCCACCAAAGAAGTCTTGAACTTTTTGAACCATCTGGCCGATAAATCCTTTCGCTCCGCGCATGCTTTCTGTCACAACGTTAGAGCTGTCTACATCAAATGCGGCTAAGGCTTCCACCGTGCCGTGGTCTTTTCCATCGACATAGCCAAGGTTTTCTCCTGGCATTTCAAAATTCAATGTTCCAACCGTCTGTCCTGCCTTCACAGGAGCCTTCACTTTACTATCTTCTGTCTTCACGTCATCAGAAGGCGTAAATGAAATCTTGATTTGGCTGAGTGCTGTTCCTTTTGGTACGGCCGCAATAAAGGTTTTTCCGTAATCCACACCAAGCGTTTCTTCCGTTCCCCCTTCTAATTGGATAGGCGCCAAGTTTTGAACGGATTTTCCAGGCGCGCCGACAAGAAGGCCTTCATATTTCTTGAACACTTCATCTAATAGATGTCTTGTTACTTTGAAACGATTGAGCGGCTCTTTAGACCCCATCGATACGACAATCACCGAGAAGCCGTTGCGTGTGGCAGTCGTTGTAATCGACGCTCCGCTGGCATCACTCGTTCCTGTCTTCAACCCTGTGACCCCTTCGTATTCGAAGAGTAGCCCTGGAAGAAGATAGTTAAAGTTGTCCATCTTCGTTGTTCCTGAACTATTTGGACGGAATGTCTTTGTGGAAATCGATGATACTTTTAAAATCTCAGGGAAATCATTCACCAAGTTCTTCGCGATAATCGCCACCGAACGAGCTGACATGCTGTTTTCATCTTCATCACCATAAGCCGGATTTTTATCAGCGCCGCCATATTTATTAGGTAGCCCCGTTACGTTGATGATCGTTGCATCTTTAATGCCCCACTCATCGAGTTTGGCTTTCATTCGTTCAATCCAATTGGCTTCAGAACCTCCGATATACTCGGCCACTGCTAATGTTGCGGCGTTGGCTGAATAGATGGAAATCGCCTCAAATAATTCTTTAATCGTGTATTTTTCACTCGGCAAGAGCGGTACGTTGGATAAGCTATAGTTCGCACTCAATTGGTGAACACGGTCGCTTACTGGGATTTCTGTTTCCCAAGTCACTTCTCCATTTTTAATCGCTTCTAATATTAAATATTGTGAAATCATTTTACTCATGGAAGCAATCCCGCGAACTTCATCTTGATTGTTTTGCATCAAAATTTTTCCGCTCGTTTGCTCGATTGCAATGTAGCTTTTCACATCTTCAATCGCAGCTGCTTCCTCTTTTGCTTTTGCGTCATCTTGCGCATAAATTGCTGGTGTCACCGTCGTTGCTCCTACAGCGAAAATGCTGAGTGCACAGACGATTTTCTTCACCCATGTACGAGGACTTTTCATTATGTATATCTCCTAATTTCTCTCAAATCTGCTTATTAATGTTACCGAAAAATAAGTCGAAAAACAATGGTAAACTGATTAATCTTTTATTACAAAATAGGAAGGATTTTTTAATCTCATATTCGGTTTTTGTTCGAGCAATTTTCCATATTCCCACCCCTATGCGATTCGTCATTTTTTGATGTATTACAGCGTTGTAATATTCGAAAAAATCACCCCGATAGAATGAAACAAACAACTTTCTTTTTTATCTTTTTCAAATTCATAAAAATTCCTATTTTTCGCAACAGTTTTAATTGTAAGCGCTTGATATAATAATTTTACAACAATAAGGAGGGATGAAAATGAAAGTAGTCGTTGCTATCGATTCACTAAAAGGTAGCTTGTCTTCACTAGAAGCGGGTCAGGCCATCAAAGAAGGAGTTCAGGTCGTATACCCTGAAGCCGAAGTGGTTGTTCGCCCACTCGCAGATGGTGGTGAAGGAACGGTCGAAGCATTAGCCATCGGGATGGGAGGTGAACTCGTTCATGTGAGCGTTACTGGACCGCTAGGAGATGCGGTAACTGCCGAATACGGGATCTTAAAAGCGGACGGTACTCGTCCAAAAACAGCAATTATTGAAATGTCTGCGGCTGCAGGAATTACGCTAGTTCCTGATGAAAAACGCAATCCAATGCATACTACAACATTCGGTGTCGGTGAATTAATTAAGGATGCCATCGATAATGGTTGTCGCCATTTTATCGTGGGAATCGGAGGAAGTGCCACAAACGATGGTGGTATCGGGATGTTACAAGCGCTCGGATATGATTTCCTAGATAAGGACGGGAATCCGGTCGGATACGGAGGAGCGGGTCTTCAATCGATTGCGCGTATTCAGGCTGAAAATGTCTTGCCAGAACTAAAAGACTGTACTTTCCGCGTAGCCTGTGACGTAACAAATCCGCTCTGTGGTCCAATGGGCTCGAGTGCGATTTACGGCCCACAAAAAGGAGCAACACCAGAAATGGTGAAGGAACTCGACGAGGCGCTTCTCCACTACGCAGAATTATCGAAAGAAACCTTTGACCATGCCGACCGCCTCTACCCAGGTACGGGTGCAGCCGGAGGAATGGGATTTGCGTTTCTCACTTACACAAATGCAGTTCTTGAGAGCGGTATTAAGATTGTCCTTGAAGAAACAGGACTAGAAGACGAAATGAAAGATGCCGAC
Organism: uncultured Carnobacterium sp.; assembly: GCA_937976325.1. Classification (GTDB taxonomy): domain Bacteria; phylum Bacillota; class Bacilli; order Lactobacillales; family Aerococcaceae; genus Granulicatella. The sequence continues at coordinate 1,763 of CALJSD010000002.1, read as the reverse complement.
TTTGTTATCACTGGTGAAGGTCGCTTAGATAGTCAAACAGCCCTTGGAAAAGCTCCAATCGGCGTTGCTCATCTTGCGAAAAAACACGACAAGAAAGTCCTCGCCTTTGCAGGATGCCTCACACCAGACGCTGGGGTATGTAACGAGAACGGAATCGATGCCTTCTTCCCAATTTTACGAAGAGTCATCACCGTTCAAGAAGCGATGGAAAAAGAAAATGCGCGCGAAAATATGATTCGCAGCGTGGAACAAGTATTTCGTTTAATCAAAGCAGTTCAATAGGAGGAAACTACAATGACACCAACCTTTTCAACATTAGGGGCCTTAGTCGGTCTCGTACTTGCTATTATTTTGATTGTTAAGAAAGTTCATCCAGCCTACAGTTTAATCTTCGGGGCTCTGATTGGGGGTATTATCGGAGGTGGCGGTCTTGCCGAAACGGTAAAAGCCATGGTCAGCGGGGCTCAAAGCATGATGTCTCCTGTCCTTCGTATCATGACAAGTGGGATTTTAGCCGGAGCATTAATTAAGACAGGCTCGGCTGAAACGATTGCCGATACGATTGTAAAGAAACTCGGCCAAAAACGTGCGATTGCCGCGATTGCGATTGCCACAATGATTATTTGTGCCGTTGGGGTCTTCATCGATATCGCCGTTATCACAGTAGCTCCAATCGCCATTGCCATTGCGAAAAAAGCAAACCTTTCTAAAGCTGGTATTTTACTTGCAATGATCGGTGGTGGTAAAGCCGGAAACATCATTTCACCAAACCCAAACACGATTGCGGCATCCGAAGCATTCGGAATCGACCTTACAGCGTTAATGGTGAAAAACTTAATCCCAGCCTTTGTAGCGCTATTCGTGGCCATTATCATTTCTGGATTACTCGCTAAAAAAGGCGGCGCACATGAATTTGACGGTATTGACGAAGCTGGAACAAGCGGCGTATCTCTCTCTTTCTTCAAAGCCATGCTTGGACCAATCGTTGTAATCGCCCTTCTTGCCCTTCGCTCAATTGCTGGAATCAGCGTAGACCCATTAATCGCACTTCCTCTAGGTGGTTTAGTGACGATTGTTGTAACGGGTAATGCGAAAAACACAGTTGAATTTACTGAATTTGGGCTTAGCAAAGTCATCGGCGTATCAATTCTTTTAATCGGTACTGGTACTATCGCCGGAATTATCAAAGCTTCCGCATTGCAAGTCGATATGATTGCTCTTCTTGAAGCGATGAACATGCCAGCCTTCGTCTTAGCTCCTCTTTCTGGTATTTTAATGGGGGCTGCGACAGCTTCAACAACTGCCGGTTCAACGATTGCGTCTCAAACCTTCGCTGGTCCATTGACAGCAGCAGGCGTTCCAGCCGTATCTGCAGCAGCGATGATTCACGCAGGGGCAACTGTGCTCGACTCACTTCCACATGGTTCATTCTTCCATGCAACAGGCGGTTCTGTCTTCATGGCGATTGAAAATCGTATGAAATTAATCCCTTACGAAGCCATCGTCGGTTTATCAAGCACGATCGTCGCAACAATCCTTTACTTAATTGGATTCTAGACTAAGCTCGGTATAAATGATTCCTACGAATCCTCACGGATTTCTTCATAGTAGCTGTAACGTTGTACCGGTTCGAGCCAAAGTATGACAAATGAAAAACTGGACTCACACTTACTGTGAGTCCAGTTTATTTTTTATGAGCGATTATTCGCGCAAGAAAAAAAGAGTCGCATGCGACTCTTTTGGTTAAAACCCTGGATGTTCTT
>CALJSD010000001.1 GCA_937976325.1 uncultured Carnobacterium sp. | reverse complement strand
CCAAAAATCATATAGATTTTTTTGTATATATCATATATAATAATACACGTAGATAAGACCGAAGACTTTAGAAGAGGAGGACATCGACGTATGGTTACTTTATATACATCACCTAGCTGCACATCTTGCCGCAAAGCTCGTGCATGGTTAGAAGAACATAACATCGCGTACACAGAAAGAAACATTTTCTCAGAACCATTAACAATTGACGAAATTAAAAACATCCTGCGAATGACTGAAGACGGAACGGAAGAGATTATTTCAACTCGTTCAAAAGCATTCCAAGAATTAAAAATTGACTTGGATGAAGTTCCATTAAATCAATTATTCTCATTAATTCAAAACAACCCAGGATTACTACGCCGCCCAATTATGTTGGACGAAAAGAGATTCCAAGTAGGGTACAACGAAGACGAAATTCGTCGCTTCTTACCACGTGAAGTTCGTGCTTATGAATTAGACATGGCACAACGCTTAGTTAACTTTTAAAGACCTGAAGCCCCAGTAATTGAGGGCTTTTTTTGTGCACAAAATTTACTGTTTCTTGGAAAAATTTGGAAATAAATATTCACAAGCGAATTACTTGCAAATAAATAAGAACCTCAATGAGGTTCTTATTTTTATAGTTCTTTATAGTAATAAACCGCCAGTTGCGTACGATCACGCAATTCTAACTTTTCAAGCAGAGCCGATAAGTAGTTTCTTACCGTCCCTTCGCTGAGATACATCTTCTCGGCGATTTCTTTATTATTGAACCCTTCAGCGACTAAATAGAGCAGTTCATTCTCACGTTCGCTTAAATGAGCACTCGATTTCTTCTCGAAGGTTTTCTTTACCGGCATTTCAATCGTAGAGTCGTATACGATTTGTCCATTCATGACTGCGTCGATGGCTGGGAGAATTCCTTTAATATGTTGCTTCAATAAATATCCTCTGCAGCCTAGTGAGAGCGCCTTTGTAATATACTCGTCGTCTTGGAAGGTTGTTAGGAACAAAATTTTCGCTTCAGGAAAGTCTTTTAGAATCGTTTCTGCGGCTTCGATTCCGGTAGTAGGCTCCATTCGAATATCCATCAAGACTAAGTCCGGTTGATGAGTGTTATACAGTTCCACAGCGTCTTTGCCGTCCTGACCTGTTCCAACCACTTCAATATGGTCTTGAACAGATAGAATCGTCTCAAGCGCTTGAAGCACTAGAAAGTCGTCGTCGACTAGAATCGTTTTAATCATGGTTGACCTCCTGTTTTGGAATACGGATAAAGATGTCATATCCGTTATTTGTTTGTAGTGTCATAACCCCTTTATGTTTCTCCACCAGTTCTTTCATCATCGTTAAGCCCATGCCCGGGGTGTCATTTCTCGTCTGGTTCCCATTATCTTTATATTGAATCGTGTAGTAGTTGTTTTGTTCTAGTAAAAATAATTGGATTTGATTTCCGTTTGAATACTTCATAAAGTTCGTTGCCATCTCTTTACAGATAGTAAGAATGTCGTATTTCAATCCGATTGGAATTTCATCCGAAATCGTATTTTGATAATTGACTTGCGCCTTCTCTTCAAGTGGGTGAAGAATTTCGTCCATCTTTTGAGAGAGGAGGAAAGAGTCATCGTAAAGCTGATGAATCGTCGTTCGAATCTCGTCCATCCCGTTTTGAAGGATACCAGAAACTTGTTCTAACTTCTTCTCAACAACAGGTTCATTGGTAATAATTTGCAAGGCCTCTAGTTGCATAATTGAAGCGCTGAGCGTATGTCCGATTTGGTCGTGCAAGGCGTGAGAAATACGATTCCGTTCCTTAAGCGTTGCAACCTCCATTTGCTTCAACGTTTCTTCTTGGCTAAATTGTTGTCGTTGAAGGAGGAGAAGTCGTTCATGTTCTAAATCGTCTTGAATATGGTGGCTCTTTGTACGGAATTCTTTATCATAGCGACTACGTAAAATGAGATACGTTCCAATGACCGACAATATTAATGTGAATAAATCTGGTCGCAGTAAAAGGATGACGCCGGCAAAAGCTCCTGGGAGACCGAATAATTGAGAGGCATGCATGATGAAAATGGAAAGATACAATCCCGTTTCAGGATAGAAGATGCATAAAGCACCAGATATCACTAGTGAAATGCGTTGAATCAAATTATTTTCAAATACTTCTATGGATAGAGACAGAATGAAAATACAGAGCCCTAGAAATATCGTAAAGACTTCTGTTTGTTGTCCCATTAAATACATACTAATCAAACTAAAGAACATCAACTTCTCTAAAAACGTGCGCACGATTCTCACCTCCAAAACGTCTTTTCTTCAGTGTAGCCCAAATAAGGAGAAATATCTAGCTATTTATGACAAATGTCATATGCAACTAACGACATTTGACACTAGTTTGTGACATGAGTGGTCGATATACTAAGAGTGTAAATTGAATCAATGAGGTGAGGACATGGAAAACAGTATTCAAGTAAAAAGTTTAGTTAAACGATACAAAGACTTAGTGGCATTAAATCATTTTGATATTGACATTCGTAAAGGAGAGCTTCTAGCGCTTCTTGGCCCAAATGGATGTGGGAAGACAACAGCGATTAACTGTATGTTAGGATTTTTAACATTTGATAGCGGTGAGGTAACAGTTCTTGGAGAAAACAAGTTCCCATTATCAAGTAAAGTACGACGTGAAATCGGGATTGTTCCTCAAGAATTAGCGTATTTAGATAATTTATCAGTAGAAGAAAACATTGATTTCTTCTGTGGGCTCTATATTTCAGATCCAAAGCAACGTAAACAATATGTACAAGAAGCTATCGAATTTGTAGAACTACAAGAATTCCGCAAATTTGTTCCAAAGAAATTGAGTGGTGGATTGAAACGCCGATTGAACATCGCTTGCGGAATCGTGCATAAGCCAAGTTTAATTTTCTTCGATGAACCAACTGTTGCGGTAGACACACAAAGTCGTTCATTTATTTTAGAAGGGATTCAAAAGCTCAACGAACAAGGGAGCACGATTATTTATACAACACACTACTTAGACGAAGTGGACGGGTTAAGTGATCGTATCGTGATTATGGATAAAGGAAAGAGCATTGTTTCAGGTACTTCTCAAGAATTGAAGAAATCGATCGCGACTTCTGAAATTATCCAAGTGGAACTTTCAACCGTTCCAACTGAAGAACAAGTGGCTCGCTTAAAACAAATTCCACATGTTCTTGTATTAGAACATCATAAAGATCATTTGAAATTTAACTTCGAACAAGGAACGAATCACTTACTTCACGTGGCAAACACCCTTGAAGAATTGAACTTAAGCTATGTTCGTTTATATAGTGAACAACCAAGCTTAGATGATGTGTTCCTTGCATACACAGGGAAAGGACTTCGAGATTCATGAAGACATTCTTAAAGCTATTTACGTATTTATCAAAAGACGCCTTAAAAGACTTTTCATTCTCGTTCTGGGTGTTACTTTACCCAATCATCTTGATTTCACTGTATTTCGTATCTTTTTCAGGAATCATGGAACAAGATATGGGAACGGTTCGTGTAGCGATGACGGCCGACAATCCCTATCACCATGTGTTTGAACAAGCCGGAGATTACTTCGAGATTATCGATGTGGATTCAGAGGAAGCAGGGAAAGCACTCGTTACAGAGGATAAAGCAGATGGATTCGTAGAAAAGAACTTAGACGTGGTTGTAGGTAAATCGATGGGGATTCCTCAAAGCGTCTTGAAAAATGTAGCGACACAAATTAAACAAGTGCAAAGTCTTGGACAAGGTGCAACGTTGATTGACTTTAACAAGAGCTGGGTGACGCAGGAAACGACGGATGTCAGTCAGGGAACGATGTTATTTTACACAGCGATTGCCAGCTTCACGATGTACTCGTTGTTTAGCGGTGTCGTTTGTGCAGCGTACTTAAACGGAAACTTATCACCGATAGGACGCCGTATTATGGGCAGTCCATTTAGCAAAGGCAAGTTGATTGCGAACTGCTTTATGATTGGTTTATTACTCAATATCGCTTCAAACGCAATCATGCTGGTCTATACGACACAAGTATTGAAAATTAATTTATTTGCAGATTGGGCAGGAAGCCTCCTTCTCATATTGCTAGGAAATGTATTTGGAATTGCAGCGGGGCTTCTTATTGGAACCAATCAAAAACTTACAATGCAAGGCCGAATCATCTTCGCATTGATTTCAAACCTCGTCCTTTCAGCACTTGCGGGAATGATGGGAACGGCAATGAAAGGATTTGCCAATACCTTTATGCCAGGATTTAACCAATTTAATCCGGTCGCATTAATGGTGACAGGATTTTATCAATTAAATCGCCTTGTAGGAAGTGCAGACCTCAGCAGAACTTACTTACTACTCGGTGTCTATACACTAGCACTTCTAGGATGTGCACTATGGAGATTAAGGAGAACACGTTATGATAGTCTATAAATATTTTCTAAAACTTGCTTATCGATTAAAATCATATGCGATACTTTTCCTAGTCATCTTTATGGCAATGGGCCTTTCTCAAGTGCTAGGAAATAACGAAGTCACAGGTTTCAAAGAAACACAGTATCAAGTCATGATTAAAGACGAATCAGGTGGCAGTAGCGACATTATCAACGCGCTCATTGCCTCTCTTCAAAAAGATCATAAAGTCACACTTACAACCATTAGCGATAACAGCATGAAAGAAGCTGTGTATGGAAATGATGTGGATGGGGCAATCTGGATTCCATCAGATGTAGATTCAAGAATTAATAATGGAGAATCTGCTGTCAAAATGGAAATTGGAAATTCTCTGAACGGGAATATCCTACGAGAGTACGTTAATTCCTATATTCGCTATGCGGTTGTATTGAAAGCTCAAGGTAACTTCAGCGTCGAAAATATGAATAAGATTTTAAGCGAGCAGGCATCAGTAAGTGTCATTTCAAAAGACGCTACAGTTAAGGATGACGATTATTATGCGAAATTTGGTGAAATTTATTTTGCATACACACCATTTGTTTATATCTCAGTATTTATTTTCTTACTTGGGTTAATCTTTGCCTTACTTGAAAATGATGAAGTCGCTAAACGAATCATTATCGGTATGAAAAGTGTAAACCAGGTGACATTTGAAAAATTCCTCGGTGGCTTAACGGTCGTTGGAATTATCGTTGGCATCAACTTACTATTCGTGGCCATTGTAGCACCAAGCTTCTATGTGAGTGCAGGCGCTCCAAAGGCATTAATGCTCACTTTCGCATCGGCGCTAACCGCCTATGCACTGGCATTCCTTTGCTCGGTGATTATCGGAGATAACACGTATGGGTATTCTGCAGCAAGTACAGTAGTGGGGATGGGTGTATCCTTTATCTCTGGAATTTTCGTGCCACTCGAATTACTCAACCCAGTAGCCATCAGCATTGCCAAATTCTTCCCAGTATATTACGTCATGACCGCAGCCGAAAACTCGTCGCTAGAATTTTCAAGCTACGCCATGAACTTAGGCATGGTCCTCTTATTCGGAATCTTGTATTTAGCACTAGCCTTTAGCATCCAACACATCCGAACAAGACAATTCGGCCTCACCCTAAGAAAAGCCTAAGCCCTATATTTATAAAAAGAGAAGAAGTATCGTCGTTTCGCGGCCACTTCCATCATTTCCACCTTCCAAAACAAGAAATACGAGTGGGAGTATTTACAAATTGGCTTTGGATGGATGGCAGAAGTTTGGTAGAAAATTTATTTAAAAAGAAGATTCCAAAGAGCCTTGCGGATTTTATAATCGCAGTAACGGGGAATCGCATCGAATGTGAATTACGCGGAGTAGGAACTTGTTTCTTACTCCGCGTTTGAAGCTTCGAAGGTGCAAGACAAAGGCTTACACCGGTGCCCCGTAACAGCGATTATAAACCAAATCCGCAAGGATTCAGGGAATCTTCTTTCTTTACCAAAAAAGTATTTATTTACTTTAATAATGTTTCTGCACATCCATCCAAAGCGACAACCAATTCGGTTTCGTGTTCCAATCGTATTTCTTTTATTTTTGTCAGGTTTGGTCTAAAATAGTTAGATAAGGTAAAAAGGGGTGAATATTATGGAAATGGAACGCATTAACGACGATACATTCTTGTTGCGTATCGAGAACCAAGATCTAATCGACCGTGGTACATCAATACCTGAATTACTTGGAAATCCAGGCGAAATCGAAGGCTTTTTCCATAGTATTTTAGAGGAGATGGGCGTCTTGAATCAATTCGAAGATTCAGACGGATTGAGTTTCCAAATCATGCCAAATCCAGACGGTTTAGAGCTCTATGTGACACGTATCGTGGACATGGGAGACGAATCGACAGATGAGCGTATGGTGCGCAATATCGTGGATACGATTCAACATTCTCTAACAGACCGTATTGGGAAGAAGCGTAAAGAGGATAAAGAAGAAGGAAAAATTTCTCCAAAACCAGTCATTAATACGGAAGATAAATCTTCAACATTGAAACCAATCGATGTGACAGTCGTCTTTGAAGACTTCGAAGATTTCGTCTCAATGGCAAAAGAAACAGCAGGGGAGTTCGACCAATCTGTTCTTTACCGTTACAGCGGACATTACTTCTTACATGTTTTCCATCAAGTGGAGAAACCAGAAGAAGTTGCTGCGAAAATGGCGCTTGTTCGCGAGTATGCGGAGTTCTCAAGAATTTCATGGGAAGTCTTAAAAGAATACGGCGAAGTCATTATGCCGGAAGATGCCTTGGAAACAGGCAAACAATATTTCTAAAAAACAAAAAGAGTTGAGCAGTCGACTCTTTTTTTGATACAAAGGAGCAACTCATATGAATGAAACTATCAAAACACAACTAAATCACCGTACGATTCGTGCGTTTGCGGATAAACCATTAACAAAAGAAGAAGTGGATTTATTAGTAGAAGTAGCGCAAAGAACAGCTTCAAGTATGTACATGCAAGCTTATTCGATTATTAGTGTGACAGATCCAGAATTGAAGAAGGAATTAGCGACTGTAAGTGGGCAACCTTATGTCGCTAACAACGGACATTTATTTGTATTCGTGGTGGACCAACGTCGTAACACTGAAATTGCAAAAGCCTTAGGACAAGAAGTGGGCGTTCAAGGCAGCGCAGACCGTTTCGTATCTGGATTAACAGATGCGGTGATTGCAGCTCAAAACGTTGTCGTGGCGGCCGAATCTCTAGGGATGGGAACTGTTTACCTAGGAAGTTTCTTTAACGATACAGCAAAAATTGTTGAGTTACTAAATTTACCGAAATACACTTATCCAGCCATCGGATTAGCTGTGGGTTGGCCAACGCAAGAGCCACAATTAAAACCACGCCTTCCAAAAGAAGTGATTCATATGGAAAATGGATACCGTGAGCTTGAAAAACCATTAGAAGAGTTGAAAGAGTATGATGCGACAGTGACAGAATACTACGACCTTCGTGATGCTAACCGTCGTGTAGATGCCTTTACAAAACAAGTGTCTACAAAATACCACACGCTTGGGGCTAAACGTGCGGAAATGCTCGATGTACTAAAAGCACAAGGGTTCTTAACTGAAGAATAAAAAAGAAGACAAGAGATAGTCGGTACAACTATTTCTTGTCTTTTTGTTTTTATTGAATGTTTAATGAATCTAAGACAGATTGTTTCATGCCTTCGATTGAAAGAACTTTTGTATGACGGATTGGGGCATCCAATACGCTTGTGACAGCTGTTGGAATCGCAATGCCGCTTTCTTGTTGAATAGCTTCCATCAATTTAGCATCTGTTTGGTTTGTATCCACGTTTAGTGCTGAAAGAACACTTTGTGGGAATTTGTATGGACTTGCTGTCGATACGATCACTGTAGGAGTTTCGTCTCCTGTTTCTTTCTTGTATTTATCATACACAGCATCCGCAACTGCAGTGTGTGGATCTAATAAATAATGCTCGTTCGTGAATACGTCATGAATCGTTTGAGCTGTCTCTTCTTGGCTCGCACGGTTTCCGTAAAATTGCTTGAATAGAGCAGTGTCTGTATTTGGAACAGAGTAGCTTCCGTTTTCTTTTAGGGAAGTCATGAGTGCATTTGTTTCCTGCGAGCTACGTCCTGTTAATTCGAAGACGAAACGCTCAAGGTTACTTGAAACAAGGATATCCATACTTGGAGAACTTGTTAATTTAAATTCGCGAAGTCGGTTGTATGTTCCTGTTTGGAAGAAATCAACCAGCACATCGTTTTCGTTTGAAGCACAAATGAGTTTATTGATTGGAACACCGATTCCTTTTGCGTAGTAAGCTGCTAGGATGTTACCGAAGTTACCAGTTGGAACGACAACGTTCATTGGTTCGCCAATTTTAAGTGTGCCGTCTTTGACTAATTGTGCATACGCGAATACGTAGTACACGATTTGTGGGCAAAGACGTCCGATGTTAATCGAGTTAGCAGAAGAGAATTGGAATCCTTTTTCTGCAAGTGTTGCGTTTAGTTCTTTATCCGCGAATAATTCTTTAACTTTTGTTTGTGCGTCATCGAAGTTTCCTTCTACACCATAGACGAATGTGTTGTCGCCGGCTTGTGTGACCATTTGGCGTTCTTGGATGGTACTTACGCCGCCTTTTGGATAGAAGACGATGATGTTTGTATGAGGTACGTCCGCAAATCCTGCAAGGGCTGCTTTCCCAGTGTCTCCTGATGTCGCTGTTAGAATCACGATTTCTTTGTCAGATTTGTTTTTCTTCGCAGCAGTTGTAAGTAGGTATGGCAAGATGGATAGCGCCATATCCTTGAAGGCGATAGTTCTTCCGTGGAAGAGTTCCATAAAGTGACGATCGCCAACTTTTTTCACTGGTGCAATTTCCTTTGTATCAAATGTTGTATCGTACGCTGAATGCACGCAGTTTGTAATCTCTTCTTTTGTAAAATCTGTTAAAAATGCAGATAAAATTTCAATGGCAATTTCTTGATAGCTTTGTGTTTTTAACACTTCCCAGTCCAGAGTCACTTCTGGGAGGGCAGTTGGTACATATAAACCACCGTCTTCCGCAATTCCTTTTAAAATGGCTTGCGAAGCTGTAACGCGGTTGTTTGTGTCTCGTGTACTAATGTATTGAATTGTGGACACTTGAGTCCCTCGCTTTCTAAAATTTCGTTGCGCTCATTGTACCATAAATCGCGGTCTAAACACAAAACACAGGCACATTCGAAGTGTAAAAGTTGAAGCTGGTATTCGTTTTCTAAGCAGAAAAGATTGTAACGTAAAAATGAAAATTTAATTAAATTTCGAAGGGCAATCTATTGAAAACCAAAAAAAAGATTGTTAAACTATTTATAGTAATTCGTAGCTAATTGCTTGTCTTTGAGAGGAACTCAAGGGCAGTTTTTTATTATCAAAATTCATTAAAAAGGAGTGAAAAAATGCTAAAACAGATTATTCCGTTTTTTAGTAAGTATAAAAAATATCCTTTCTTAGCGTTTTTTGCCATCTTAATCGAGGTGCTCTGTGAAGTAGCGCAACCGATTATTATGAAGCAAATTATCGACGAAGGGATTCCAAATAAAGACTTAGGCTATATTGTGCAACAAGGATTCATTATGGTTCTCGTTGCGATTGTATCTCTTTCAGCTGGAGTACTTGGTGCGAAATTTGCATCGATTGCAGGTACTGGGGTTGCAGCAGAATTACGTTCTGCTGAGATGAAGAAGATTCAAGCTTTCTCATTTAAGAACATCGATCACTTTTCAAATGCTTCCTTAATTACGCGTATGACGAGTGACGTTAACAACATTCAAAATACAGCCATTATGACGATGCGTATTTTAGCGCGTGCGCCGATGATGTTTATCTTAGCGATCTTCTTTGCGGTAAGTATTAATGCGCAATTATCTCTTGTCTTTATGGTTGCAGTTCCAATCTTAGTGCTCTCATTAGCACTCATCATTTCTACAGCCTTTCCTCGCTTTAGAAAATTACAACAAGCAACAGACGGTATTAACCGTACATTACAAGAAAACTTTATCGGAATTCGCGTTGTAAAATCATTCGTACGTGAAACCTTCGAGAAGAAAAAATTCGGCAAAGAAAACTCTACATTTAGAGAACGCGCCTTACATGCGATGTATGTCGTAATGTGGAATAACCCAATCATGCAATTAACGGTTTATGCGGTAATGATTGCGGTGATGTGGTTCGGTGGTGGACTCGTTATTAGCGGAACGATGACAACTGGGGACCTTATCAGTTTCATTTCTTATATCACACAAATCTTGATGTCACTGATGATGATTTCATTCGTATTCGTCATGTTAACCATGACAAAAGCATCTATGGACCGTATTTTCGAAGTGTTAGATACAAACATCGATGTGGAAGAACCTGAATTTCCAATTACAGTTGACAAAGTTTACGGTGAAGTGGAATTTGATCATGTTCATTTCTCATACGGAAAACAACAAGACGAAGAAGTGCTTAGCGATATCAGCTTCAAGATTAAACCAGGTGAAGTGTTCGGAATTATCGGGCCAACTGGTTCTGGGAAGTCATCTCTCGTACAGTTAATTCCTCGACTTTATGACACTACTGCAGGGACTGTTCGCGTAGGTGGCCATGATGTACGCGAGTATCGTTTCGCAGACCTACGTCAAAACGTATCGATGGTTTTACAAAAGAATACATTATTCTCTGGAACCATTCGTGAGAACCTCTTATGGGGAAATCCAGACGCCACAGAAGAAGAGATGATTCAAGCGGCCAAACATGCACAAGCCCATGACTTCATTATGGAAATGCCAGATGGTTATGACACTCGTGTAGAACAAGGCGGTTCAAACTTCTCTGGTGGACAAAAACAACGTCTTACAATTGCACGTGCAATGCTACGTAAACCAGCCGTGTTAATCTTAGACGATTCAACTTCAGCGGTCGATACAGCGACTGACTCGAAAATCCGTGAAGCGTTCTTCAACCATTTACCAGATACAACGGTCATCATTATTGCCCAACGTATTTCATCTATCCAAGGAGCAGACAATATTCTTGTATTAGATGATGGTAAAGTGAACGGACTAGGAACTCACGAAGAGTTAATGGAAACAAACGACTTGTATCGTGATATTTACGAAACCCAAATGAAAGGAGCCAAAGGAGATGAGTAAACATAAAGGGCCAAAACGTCCAGAAAATATAAAACAAACTTTGGCAGACTTATGGGGTTATTTATGGAAGAGTAAATGGACTCTTGCAGTTGTTGTCGTCTGCTTAATTATTGGAAGTGCATCCGGAATTATCGGAACGTATGCGATTCGTCCGTTAATCAATGATTTTATTGCTACAGGAGACTTAGCCGGATTAGCGAAAATGCTTGGCTTTATCGCGATTGTCTATGTACTTGGGGCAACAGCCAGCTACTTCTCAGCGCGTTTAATGGTAACGGTGGGACAAAATACCATCGAAAAAATGCGTGCAGACTTATTCAACCATATTCAAAGTTTGCCAATTCGTTTCTTTGATACGAATAAGCACGGGGACTTAATGTCTCGTTTTACAAATGACTTTGAAAATATTCAAAATGCGTTTAACAACAGTATGTTAATGATTATCAGCTCAGTGCTTCAATTAGTATTGACATTTGTGATGATGGTCATCCTTTCACCAATCTTAACAGTGCTTCTGATTGTGATGGTATTCTTGATGTTCCAAATCGTGAAGAAACTCGGGGTCAAATCAGGAAAACAATTCGCTGCACAACAAGCGATTCTTGGACAAGTGAATGGTTTCGTGGAAGAGCATATAGAAGGACAAAAAGTGGTGAAAGTATTTAACCACGAACATAAAGTCTTAGATGAATTCAATAAACTCAACACTGAACTTCAAGAAGCTGCCAATAACGCACAATTCTATTCAAGTATCATGTTCCCAATCTTAGGAAACATCAGTTACGTGAACTATGCGATTACCGCAGCAGTTGGTGGATACTTGGTGATTATTAACGCCATGGATATTGGGGGACTTGCCTCATTCCTACAATTCTCAAGAACATTCGCACAACCACTTGGACAAATGTCTCAACAAATGAACGTACTTCTTAGTGCGATGGCCGGGGCAGAACGTATCTTTGCGATTCTTCGTGAAGAACCTGAAGTCGACGAAGGAACGGTTACTCTGGACCAACGCGATCCAAATCAATGGTACTGGGTGGATGGTGACAAACGTATTCCGGTTGTCGGAAACATTCAACTACACAATGTTGACTTTGGATATGTGCCAGGAGTGCGTATCTTAAAAGATATCAATGTTTGGGCGGAACCAGGATTAAAAGTAGCCTTTGTAGGGGCGACTGGTGCTGGTAAAACAACCATCACAAACTTAATCAACCGTTTCTACGAAATCGATTCAGGTGTGATTACATTTGACGAGATTCCAGTAACGAAGATTAAGAAAGATGACTTGCGTAAGACAATTTCGATTGTATTGCAAGACACACATTTATTTACTGGAACAATTGCGGATAATATTCGCTACGGTAATTTAGACGCGACGGATGATGAAGTCATTAAGGCGGCGAAACTTGCCAATGCCCACAGCTTTATCAAACGTCTTCCTCAAGGATACCAAACAGAAATTACAGGGGACGGCGAAGGTTTGTCACAAGGTCAACGTCAATTGCTTGCGATTGCGCGTGCTGCCGTTGCGAACCCTAAAGTATTGATTCTTGATGAAGCAACAAGCTCAATCGATAGCCATACTGAAGCGTTAATTTCACGTGGTATGGACCAATTGATGGAAGGCCGTACTTCATTTGTAATTGCGCACCGTTTATCTACGATTCGTAATTCGGATGTGATTATGGTAATGGATCACGGTGAGATTATCGAACGAGGAGACCATGAGAGCCTTATGGACAAACGCGGCGTCTACTACAAACTATACACAGGCCAAATCGAACTCGATTAGTGCACAATTAAAAGAAAAGAGATCCTTCGGATATTTTTATAGTAACTACAATAGCTGTACCGGAGTGAGCCTAGAGTCTCACTTCCTATCGATTTTCAAACTGACGCTGCGAATTAAAATTCTAAGCGTCAGTAATTCAAATCGATTACACTCGCTATTGTTGCTACTATAAAATCCGAAGGTCTCTTTTTTCTTTAGTGCAAATGACTAGGTATTGCCTTTATATAGTTGTAGTTTTTAAAAAACTAGAGGAGGTTTCGGACGTTTTTATAATAGCTGTAATGAGGCACCGGATTGAGCCTATAGTCTCAATCACTACCGAGCTTCAAAGAGGGAGTAGGGAATAAATTCCTTACTCCCTCTATTTCACATCGGTTGCTCTTTCCCATTACTGCTATTATAAAGTCCGAAAGGACGAAGTATTTTTTGTTTAGAAATGGATTTGAGTTGTGTATAGTTGTAGTGCAAATAAAGGCACCAGAAAAGGGACTATATTTGGATGCATATCAATCCGAAGGTCTCTTTTTCTTTAGCGTAAATGAACAGTGTATTGTTGGAGAGGGAAGGAAAATGGGTTATTTTAAAATAGAACAATTGTGAAATGAAAATATGAAAACGAAAATTCAAGTGAACAAATACGTTTTAATAAATATTATTTTGTTTAGTTCTAATAAAAGATTGTGAAATGAATAAAATCATGCCTATAAGAGGTAAATATTTGAGAATATTTTTTAAGTGTGATACTATATTCGGGCAGTCAAAAAAGAAAGGAAGAGATAAATGAAAAAACTATCTGCAAAATTATTAGTTATCGTAACTTTATTAGGTCTTGTAGGACTATTTTCAAATACAGTAGCACAAGCAGCTACTCCAGAAGTGGTTACTGTAAATATCGCTGATTTAACAAAAGAGCAACGTGAGGCAATTCAACCAGGTCAACCTACACCTGCAAAAGAAGGCGAACGTACTTTATTAGTATATGCGTACGACAAA